>JAITBO010000261.1 GCA_031283505.1 Treponema sp.
GATCCCTTCATCGAAAATTACCGGGGAATTTCCCTCTACAAATTGAATGAACTTGCCTCCAATACCGGCGTGGAAATCGCCGTTTCCTACCTGGTAGAGGTCTATGTAGTGGAAACCACGTTGAACGCTTCCCGGATCAGGGCCGGCCGTCCTTCTATTTTGGAAGCGGCCTACACTCAGCCAAGCCCGCTCGTTCCCTCCAACGATCCCCTGATAAAGCGGCAGGCCGCGGCCATTGTAGGCCGGGAACAGAATCCCTTCCAGAAGGCCCGCCTTATCTACAATTGGCTTCTCTCGGAGGGAAATATTCAGGCGGAATACCGGCGGACCGATGTTTTAACCGCGCTGGTGCAAAAACAGTTCGATCCCTACCAGGCAGCCCTGCTCTTTTGCGCGCTTTCCCGGGCCGCGGGAGTAGCCGCCCTGCCCCAGGCGGGCGTTCTGGTGGACCGTTCCAGGGCAACGACGCCACATTACTGGGCGGAATTCTGGATCGAAGGCTTCGGCTGGATTCCGGTAGATCCGGCATTGGGCGCGGGCGCCGCGCCTAATGCCTTTAACCTTCGTCCCGACGCGGCCAGATATTACTTCGGCAATCTGGATAACCAGCGCATCTGCTTTTCCCGGGGAGAAACCTCTCTTTCCCAAATGGAAAGCCGGGGCCGCGTTGCCGCCCGCGCCCGGAGCTATGCTCTGCAGAATTTTTGGGAAGAAGCGGCAGGGGAACTTGTGTCCTATTCATCCCTTTGGGGGGATATAATGATAAGCGGGGTCTATGTGCAGTGATCGCGGCAGTGAACCTCCGCGCGGCAGGCTCGAACCAAAGGTTCGTCGAACCTTTGGTTCGATGGGCATTAAACCGGACTTCCGAATAAAAGGGGCAGCTTTATGATAACGGTAATTTCGCTGGGAGGCTCGATTGTGGCGCCGGACGGGGTGGACGAGGCTTTTTTACAAGAATTTGCGGCTCTTGTCCGGGAATTTCTTGAAAACGATAAAGACAGAAAGTTTATCTTTGTAACAGGCGGCGGCGGGCCGGCTCGGGCCTGGCAGACCGCGTACCGGAATGTGGCGGCCGTCCTCACGGACGGGGCGGTTGATCCCGACGCGGCGGACTGGATTGGGATAATGGCGACCCGGCTTAACGCCCAACTGGTAAAGGCCGTATTTGGCCCCTATTGCGAAGAGCCGGTAATAACAAACCCCACGGAAGCCGAATCCTTTACGGGCCGGATACTGGTGGCGGCCGGGTGGAAGCCGGGTTTCTCCTCGGATTACGACGCAACCCTGCTCGCGGAAAAATTTGGGGCAAAGACGGTGATCAACCTTTCCAATATAGAGAAAGTTTACACCGACGATCCCCGGAAAAACCCGGACGCGAAACCGGTTGACAGAATTTCCTGGGCGGACTTCCGTTCCCTTGTAGGTGACGAATGGACGCCGGGAAAGAACGTGCCCTTTGATCCGGTGGCGAGCCGTCACGCGGAGAAAAACGGCCTGACGGTTATCTGCGCGGCGGGGAAACAGCTCGCGAATCTGAAAAAATTGCTTTCCGGCGGGGACTTTGTTGGCACTACCATAAGCTGAAAATACCGCGGCCGCCGGGGGAAAAACACATCGGGCCATCGGGGTTCCGGCCGGCCAGGAGTTTGCCGCGCTTCGCGCGTAAAATCCCCAAAAATCGCCCGCAAGGCGATTTTTACCCCGCAAACTCCCAGCGAACCTTTGGTTCGAGTTCCGCTCCGCGGAGGCTCATTTGGCGGGCCGGTAAAGACGCCAGTTGATGCCGTAATGGTGAACCCGCAGACCTATGCGGCGTTCGGTTATACCCAGGCGGCGGGCGGCGGCGGCCATATTACCCTCGCTTATCTTTAGGGCTTCCACGATAAGTTCTTTCTCAAGCCGGGACAGGGCCGCCTCCAGGGTAGTGATCGGCTCGGTGCTGGTAGATGTGGGCGACTGAAGGCTTGGCGGCAGGTTGTAGGAGTGAATCACCATGTCGGTGGAAAGAATCACGGCCCGCTCGATGCAGTTCTCCAGTTCCCGCACATTGCCGGGCCAGGAATAGCTGGTAAGCAGGTCGATGGCCGTGGAAGAGATACGCTTGATAAGCTTGTTGTTCTTTTCCGCGTATTTTTCCGTAAAGTGATCCGCCAGAAGAACGATGTCGCCCTTTCTTTCCCGCAGCGGCGGTATGCGGAGAGGAAACACGTTAAGACGGTAGTAGAGGTCGTCCCGAAAACGGCCGGCCTTGACATCCTCTTCCAGGTTCCGGTTGGTGGCGGCGATAAGCCTGACATCAACCTTGATGACGCCGGTTCCCCCCACCCGCTCCAGCTCCCGTTCCTGAAGCACGCGGAGCAATTTTGCCTGAATATGCGGGGAAAACTCCCCGATCTCGTCCAGGAAGATCGTCCCCCGGTGGGCAAGCTCAAAGCGGCCCTTGCGCTGGGCATTGGCCCCGGTAAAGGCCCCCTTCTCGTGGCCGAAAAGCTCGCTCTCCAAAAGGCTGGCGGCCAGGGCCGCGCAGTGCACTTTGATCAGGGGCTTCCCCTTCCGGGGGGAAAGCTCGTGGATGGCGTCGGCCACCAGTTCCTTGCCCACCCCGGATTCGCCGGTGATAAGCACCGAAGCCCTGGCCGGGGCGGCGCGGCTTATGGTGTCGAAGACCCTGCGCATGGGGACGCTGCTGCCTATGATGGTCTCAAACTGCTTCTTGTGTTCCAGTTCTTCCTCAAGCCGGTGGTGGCGGAGCGCCAGTTCCCGGTTCTGGAGGGCCCGTTTTACCAGGAGGGACAGGCGTTCCAGGTTCACCGGCTTGGTGAGGAAGTCGTAAGCGCCGTTCCTCATGGCGGTCACGGCGTTTTCCACCGTGCCGTGGCCGGTAAGGACGATGACCGGGACTCCGGGGCTTTCGGCGCTTATCCGCTTGAGGAGTTCCTCCCCGGAAATGCCGGGCATACGGAGATCGGTGATGACCAGGTCTATGTCTCCCTTCTGAAAGCGCTTCCAGCCCTCGTCTCCGGCGGCGGCGGTCTCCACGTCATAGCCGTCCATTTGGAGGGACACCGCCAGCCCTTCCCGGATGTTCTTCTCGTCGTCTACGATCAAAAGCTTAAACTTCACCCCTTTCTCCTTCGTACCCCAAAAGCCGGGTTTCCCTCTGGGGGACAGGCAGGGTGACGATGAAACAGGACCCCTCACCCTTCCGGGATTTCACGATCACATCCCCCTTGTGTTCCTTGATAATCTTAAAAACCAGGGTCAGCCCCAGGCCCGAGCCGGTGTCTTTGGTGGTAAAATAGGGCTCAAAGATTTTGGAGAAATTTTCTTCGGGTATGCCTATCCCGGTATCCTGGATACCGATTTGAATTTCCATATCCGTGCCGCCGGTTTTAATGGTAAGCCTTCCGCCTTCGGGCATAGCGGCGATAGCGTTCTTAATCAGGTTGAGGAGGGCCTGCTTCATGTACCGTTCGTCAAAATCGGCGTCCGGGATTCTTCTGTCAAGTTCAAGGACACATTCAATCCCGGCTTCATTCAACTCGTATTTGACGAATTCGACCAGTTCCTCAATGAGAGTATTGATATTCCCTTCCCGAAAATCCATGTCCATAGGGCGGACGGCGAACAGAAAATCTACCACGATGCGGTTAAGACGATCTATCTCCTCGTTGATCACGGCGATATATTTATCCAGCATATCGAAATAACCGGTGGGTCTTTGGTCTATGCTGTCCACGCCGCCAGGGTGGGCTTTGAAAAACATCTCCCGGTTTACGGCCAGCGCCTTCTGGATCAACTGTACATGAATGGAGAGGGAACCCAGGGGATTCTTGATCTCGTGGGCAACCCCGGCTGCCAGGGTGGTAAGGCTCGCCAGGTTTTCCGCCCTTCTTAGGCGGGCTTCCTTTCCCCGCTTTTCGGTGATGTCCTCAACGTGGATGAGGGAACCCGACACCTGGCGATCTCGGACCAGGGGCAAAACGCTGATGCTGAGGAGCCGGAGGATTCCTTTTACCTCTGCGTCGAATTCACGCTCCTCAACCCGGTCGCCGTTTGTCAGGGTGGTTTCGAGGAATTCCCGTAACTTCTCATTCTTGACAAGGGTCCATACCGGATCGTTCTCGTATTCGTAGTGAGAGACGGAGAAGAAACGCTCGGTATATTTATTCACCATCACTAGGTGGTGCCTGGTATCGCAGACCAATAAACCTTCGTTCAGGGAATCCAGAACCGTTTCCAGGCGGTCTATTTCCGTGGCTGCGGAAACCAGGAGATCCTGCACTTGCTCAAAGGTGAGTTTATTGAGCTTTTTTAAGGCCCGCTTTATAAAATCTCTCATGACGCTTCGGACGGTCCGCAGTAGAGGGCCGTCATCCTCCTCGTCAGCTCCGTGCAGAGCCGGTCCAGAACCAGGGCCGGCGTCTGGTTGTATGTCCCCGCAGCCAAAGCCGCTTCGGAAGCCGCCTCCCGCCAGAGGTCCGCAAAGGCCGCCCTTCCGGGAGAAGGAGGAGCGCCGCGCAGTCCGCCGGAAACAACGGCAAGAAGGGCCTCCAGAAATTGGGAAAATAATCCCGGCGCCTTAAAGTCTTCCGCCCCCTTGAGAACCGCCGCCACACAGGAACCCGTATCCCCGGCGCGGCGCTCCAGACCGCCTTGTTCGGCGACATCTGCGGCATACTGGCCCAGGGCCTCCAGTTCCCCAGGAAGGACGGAAAAACCGCCGCCCAGGAGGGACCTCGCCCCCCGGTAGGCTGCGGAGGCCGCGAAAAAAGCCGCCAAAGGCCGCAGAGCTTCCCCGGAAACAGGCAGGAATGAATCCAGCCAACCGGCGATGGAAACTTCTTCAGTGGCAGCGCCCGCGCCCGCCTTCTCCCGCACCGTACCGGAACGGAACACCCGGCGAAGCACCTCCTTCTCCACTTCCGGGGAACGGGGGTAGAACCGGTAGGGCCGCAGCCGGGACAGGATGGTAGGGAGCAGGGTGTCGCCGTGGATGACGGTAAGGACGATTACCACATCCTCCGGCGGTTCCTCCAGTATCTTGAGGAGGGCGTTCCGGGAAGCGTCCAGCATACGGTCGGCGTTTTCGATGAGAAGCAGCTTCCGCTTTCCCTGGGGCGCAAGACGGCTCCAGTAGGCGGCCCTTCTGATCTGCGCCACCGGGATAAGATCGGCGATTCCCTCGGCTTCAAGATTCAAGGCGCTTTTCCCTATAGCTTTGCCGATCTTCTCCGCCCATGCCATGTCTTTCGGGGAACCGCCCCCCGCCTCCCCCTCGTGCCTGGCTATGATTTCATCCAGGTCCCCCTCAAGGGCGGCAAGCATCGGGGCGAGCTTGCCGGCCTTGGGCTCGTCCTCCCAGAGGACCGGGGAAAACCGCAGGACCAGCTTCCGTACCGCCCGGATATAGAAGGCCCTCACCGCAGGATCCGAAGGGAAGGCGGCAAACACGGCGGCGGCGGCGGCTATTTCCGCGGAAAAAGGACGGGAACCCAGGACCAGCAGATCCGGATGGTAGAGAAAACGGTAATGCCGACAGGCCGGGCAGGAGCACTTCCACGCCTTGTTCGGATCGGGTTTTTCGCAGGAAAGAACCCGGCCCAGTTCCAAAGCGGCGGTCCCCTTCCCCGCCGCCCGGGGACCCCGGAACAGCATGGACGGCGCCAGAATATCGCGGCGAATATCTTCGGCTAACCTGACGACCGCTTCCTGCCCCAGGATATTTTCGAACACCGGCTATATCCCCCTGGGAAACCTGATGGCGTCCCGCGCCGTCCCGATAAAAGGCGTCAACACCTTGGCGAAATAACTCTTTTCCAGTACCGGCTGTATGTCGAACAAAGGCTGTATGGTAAGAACGAAGATCACCAGGGCAACCAGCACGGCCCCTTCGATAAAACCGAAGACGGCGCCCAGGAACCGGTCCACCCCGCCCAAATGAATACGGGCAATGATGTCTTTAAGGATAAATTCGAGGAGCTTAACCGCCAAAAACACGATGAGGAAGATGGCGGCAAAAGCCAGGACTTCCGGCAGAATCCTCATATCCGGTATATACCGGCTCACAAGAAAGGCGGCCCCTCTTTTGTGGAGGAAAAAAGCGAACCCAAAACCCAGCACCAGGGCCGCCATGGACATCACTTCTTCGACAAAACCCCTCAGGGCGCAGCGGACAACAATTATCGCCATCAGAACCGCGAAAACAATATCTATTACTTCCATTTACAATATCACCCTATCACGTTTCCGGTTTTTATGCAGGGGGGAGCCCCCTATATGCGTACAGTTAAGCAGAACGCAAGAAACGCCGCAAGGCCGGTACTCTCTTGCGTTTGGAATTTGCGCAAACTTCCGGCAGTATAGGGAGATTTCTCATCATCTTTTCTTTGTCCATAGCTCCTAGTACCAGCATACTCACCAATACCAAACTCACTTCAGGTTCCTTCCACATACTCCATTCTTTCGCCGGTCTCTTTCTCTGCTCCGGGGGAAAAACGCAGGAGTCTCTGTACGCATATAGGGGACTCCTCCTCTTAGGGGATATGTAAAAGCCGCCTCCGCAGTACACCGGAATTCCGGTTTAGAGAAGTTTTAATTGTTGAATTCGCCTACAAGCTAAAGGTTACTTCCGGGCCGAACCAAAAATCATTCCGGTTATTGCCGTCGTTCACGTTGGATATTTTCCAGACGCCCACAAATGACGCGGACAGCCGGAACGGGATGTAGGGCAGAATGGCAAAAGAAACGGCGCCTCCCAGCCGCAGCGTCAGGGACTGGGCAAGCCGGTACGATCCGGTTAAAACAGTGCCTTCCGCAGCGGGGTGTCCCTGATCGTCGTAGACCGCCCCCCTGTAGGCCAAAGTTCCGAAGAGCCGGTTAAAGTAGATGTGGGATAAATTCCACTGTATCTCGACTTTAAAGAGTTTGACCTCCGCTTCTCCCCCCGCAAGCCACTGTATGTCCTGCATCCGCAGGCCGCCGGTGTTGACGTATTCAACGGAAGCAAAATTGCTGAAAGACGTGGACGAGAAAGGCGAGGACTGGCCTGCAAGGTTCATGCCCCGTTCGTCCCACACGCCGTAAAGCCGGAACCGCAGGGGCAGGTAGGGCTCAAAGGCGGCCTGGAACACCCCTTCGGCCCGGGGAAGGGCCTGATCCGCCGGAGACACACCCTGGCGCAGGGCGTATTTGCCGTAAGCCGTCAGGGAGATCCCCCGGCCAAAGATCTCCCCGCTGGTCTTGAAAAGGCTACTCAAGCCCAGCCCCAGGATGCCCGCATAGTACGGAGCCTGATAGTCCCAAGTGTACGCGGATTTAGGCCCGCTGATCCAAACCGATGAACCCGGAGGTTCGGGAGCGGCTAATATAATTTCAAATTCCGGGGCGACTGAAAATATAAGCCTCTCGCTTCCCAGCCCGCGCTTGAAAGACGCCTGGACATCGAAAACGGTGTCCCTGATAACGCCGGAATAGCGGGTTCTGCCGGTGTCCAGGGTATCGGAAAAGCTGAACGTCAGGGGAAAGCCCAGGCTCAGGTTGAGCCATGTAAGGGTGATGTTCCCCATCAGGTAGGGAATATCCATCGCTGCATTGAGAAGAATCTGATTGGTGTCCGTCGGGTCCATCATCAGGGAAAAGACGCCCGGCCCGTTCACGGTTATCCCGAATTTGCTATAGGGGTCCAGCCGTATCAGGGGATAGGGTATCCAAAATTTAGACGGGTTAAGATACTTAACGCCCCAGAACCGGGATAATGGCGGGCCGCCTTCGACGGGTACGGAGGCCTCCGGCAGGGACGCCGCTAAATCCGGTGACCGGCGCTCCTCATCATCCCAGGGCTCAAGGGAAAAGGAAACGAGGCGTCCGGAAAAGGATTCCCTTGTTTCCGGAAACTTCATCAGGGCGTCATGGGAAGCAAAGGCGCCCCGGTAATAGACGGCGCCGTCCGCCATCACAGGCCGGAACACCCCGCCGGAAAAATCTCTTTCGGAAAAAACCACATCAACGGTTTCGGCGTTTCCGTTCAGAAACCCGCCGGGGTCCGCAATCCCCAGCTTGTACATCCTGCCGTCATGGTCGTAGGAAAAGAGAATCCGCCCTTCATAAAAACCAAGTTCCCGAATGTACTTCCACCGGCTTTCATCATCTTCCGCATCCGAAGTGAGAGTATAAACGTTCCGGGTCTCGTAGTTATAAAGACACAGTTTCCGTATCCCCCTTTTGGCGGCGATAAAGGCTATCCATGTATCGTCAAGGGGAGTGGGGTCCGCATAGAGAAGTTCTTCCGTACCCCGCAGGAGCGTTTCTTCTTCCTCCGGACCGGAACTATACACAATGTTGTTGTTATGCCGGTCCGAACCCAGGCCAATCACCCCATTCCGGAAGTACCGCCCGTCGTAGAGGCCCCGCCATTCCCGTCCGGTTTTCCATCCCCGGCGGACTTCGTATTCCGTGACCACCGTCCGTTGTTCGTCAAAGGTATAATTTAAGGACCCGGCATTGCGATATGAGGAAACCAGGAGCCGCTCCCCGTCCGCCGAAGCCGCAAGGTTATAGACCTGCCGGTCAACGTTCATCATGTTCCGCAGTTCCCCGGAGGCGCCGTCGTAGACGATCACCTTTCCGGAGGTACGGTCAGCGGCAAAGACCTTACCGCCCCCGGCGTCTACTGCGGCAAGCTGGGCCTTGCGGCGGAAAGCGCCGTCGAATATACGGGGCTCCGGATTTTCCTCGATGCCCGGAATCCGCAGGGATTCCATGAATTCATTCCAGACTTCCGGAAAAGGGCGGCCATAAACTTTTTTGAAAAGAGCGTAATACCCTGAATTATAAACCCTGAATGACGGCCTGATTCTGCCGCTGCCCATGGCGGCCCAAAGGCCGGCGTATTTTTCCATTCCGTATCGTTCTTGCAGATAAGCGGAAAAAAAACCGCCGTAATGGTACGAACCGTTTGCGATATGGGGAAGGTCATACATCCCCGACGCCTGAAGGGGAGTAAAAAAGGAATTTTCGTGAACCGCCTGGATAAGCCCCTCCTTAAACAGGGGATCGTTGACCCGGCCTGTCCCGTCCAGGCTTTCAATGCTGACGGTCACTCCCTCCACCATAAATCCCGGAGCGGCAAAAATCGCGGGGAAAACCCAGCCGCCAAATACTTTGTAAAACCCTTCCCACAACGGGCTCCTGGTACTCAGGGAAATCACATGAGTCAGTTCGTGCAGAAAGAGACCTTCCAGTGAATTGGTATACGCCGCCATATCTTCAATGGACATAGGGGTATCGAAAAGCACGATATGGGGATACGGGACGGGGTTCGCATATCCGTTGAAACTATCCGTATACGGGGTAAGGGTGACGGGGATACGCCCCCGGACGCTTATCCCCAGAATGCCGGACGCCTGATCGTACACCCTGTCCGCAAATCCGGCCAGAGTTTGGGCGGTCTTCTCCGATTCCGGGGGATAGACAATATCGAAGTGGACGGTCTTTATCACTTTAAGGGAGGGAAAAGGCCGCCGCCACTGGGCTTCAAGGGAAGTTCCCGCGGCGCAAAGGAAACAGGCAAACAACAAAATTACGGTGTATGTTTTAGTTGACAGCCCGAATCTCCGGCCCGTAAATAGCAAAAAAATCTCCTTGCCGGAATCGTTCCGGAATTTAGCCAGCCGGAACACCCCCCGAAATTTTGTAATTTTTTATAGCAAATATATATCAATAATATATACAGGTAGTCAATATGCGTCAATTTTGAATCAGGAATTCAAAGTATCACCCATCGGGTTCATCTTCCCGGACGAAAAGGATAAAGGCCGACCGGTTTTCATGGAGAAACCGACTGAAGATGTACCTCGGCGCACTTTTGAGCTCCGAGCTTCGATTTTCTAGTTCCGAGCTAGAAGTTTCCGGCTCCGAGCTCCGATTTTCTAGTTCCGAGCTAGAAGTTTTGAGCTCCGAGCTCCGATTTTCTAGTTCCGAACTCCGATTTCCTAGCTCCGAGCTCCGATTTCCTAGCTCCGAGCTAGAAGTTTCCGTCTCCGAGCTCCGATTTCCTAGTTCAGAACTCCGATTTCCTGGTTCAGAACTCCGATTTCCTAGTTCAGAGCTCCGATTTCCTAGTTCCGAGCTCCGATTTCCTAGTTCCGAGCTCCGATTTTCTAGTTCCGAGCTAGAAGTTTCCGGCTCCGAGCTCCGATTTCCTAGTTCCGAGCTAGAAGTTTCCGTCTCCGGGCTCCGATTTCCTAGTTCCGAGCTAGAAGTTTCCGTCTCCGAGCTCCGATTTCCTAGTTCCGAGCTAGAAGTTTCTAGTTCCGAGCTCCGATTTACTAGTTCCGAGCTAGAATTTTCCGGCTCCGAACTCCGATTTCCTAGCTCCGAGCTCCGATTTCCTAGTTCCGAACTCCGATTTCCTAGTTCAGAGCTCCGATTTCCTAGTTCAGAGCTCCGATTTCCTAGTTCAGAGCTCCGATTTCCTAGTTCAGAGCTCCGATAATTCACCTCCGGGGGAGATTAATCCGGTTCCGGGCTGGATGTTTCCGGCTCCAGGGGGGGGAGGGGGGTCATAACGCCGCCTCCCATT
>JAITBO010000269.1 GCA_031283505.1 Treponema sp.
CTGAAACCGTAAAGTCGGCGGTATAGCGGATTACCCCTGAAAAATCCGGTTTTTCGCCGGCCCCGGTGATATTACGCAGCTCCGCGCCGTTACGGTATGGGGTGAAGCTTGTTTCAACCGGATCTCCGCCGGTGGCGCGGAGGGCAATATCCCACTTGAGATTGAGGGGCCGCGAAGAGGTAAAGACCGGCTCGGCGTAGTTGGGCGCCGGCAGGTCGTCCCCGTAAGCGATGATCACCGACTGATAGGGTGTAAGTTTTACCGGGACGGCGGCGCCCTTTCCTGCCGAATAAAGCTCGTCCAACAGGTTTATTTTGAGGTAGGCGCCGTCACCGGGGAAACGGACGATGGTATCAACGGGGTTCGCAATGTCCTCGTTGAAAAGCATGAAAAGGTTGGTCCCGCCGCGCTTCCAGCGGCTGATGCGGAGCAGGGGAAAACCGTCAACTTTTACGTCCGCGAGGCCAAGGCCGGCGGCCTTGACCGCAAGGGTTTCCAAAGGAACAATTTCAGCGTTCCCTATGCCCAGGGGCGCCTGGTCCGCATAAAGGACCTTGAGCCCGGAAGCGGCAAGCAGGTTCAGGGCGCTCACGGCCTCCCCCGGAAGCAGCGGCGCGCCGGGCACGACGAGACAGCGGTAACGCGCCTGGTTAATAACCAGTTCCCCGTTCTTTACGCCGCCGTCCACGGCGGCTTCATAGAGGCTGTCCAGCGGCACAATGTCATAATCAATATGGGCGTCATACAGCGCCCGGGCGGGCTTCTGGGTAAGCATACAGTTATCGCCGTTCATCCATTCGGCTTCCGCGTGATAAAGAACGGCGCAGCGGGCCTGGTGGACCGCCCCTTCCAGCAGGTGAACCGTGCGGTTTACATAGCCCATGAGTTTGGTGAAACCGGCGAATTGGGGGTCATGCCCTTCAACGCCAAAATGGGGCGGACAGTCCGGATCGGGGTACCGGGGGGTGAACGCATGGGGAACAAAGCGGTTGATCCCCCGGACCAGCAGGTGATCCATGAGCCACTTCATCATCGGCACGTCCTCGGCCCAGCCGTAAGCGCCAAAGACCTCGCAAAGGGCACGGTTTTTAAACTTGGGGCTCAGGTGAGCCAGGGACGAGCCGAGTTTTGCCAGCACATAGTGATAAAACTCATTGTCCGTATAGAAACTTCCCGCGGCGCCGGCTGTGTGGTGGGCGAAACCGGGCAGCATCTGATGGAGTACAATGTCAATGCCCGCCATATCCTGGCCGTCAAGAGACCGGAAATAGTGGGCGCCGGAAGTTCCCAGCCGGGCATGGGCGTTCATATCCTCTATAATGTGGCCGATGTACTCTACCTGGTGAGCCCGGCACCAACCGCCGATATGCCGGGAAAAATTATCCCGAAAGAGGGCGGACACGGTATCCATATAAGCGAAACGTATGCCCGGCGTTTCTGAACCCAGGTCATACCAGAGCCCCGCAAGGTACGGCAGGGCATTGCCGCCATACCGCGCGTTTAGTTTTTCCAAAAGCTCATCGGACCAGGGCAGGGCCAGGCCCGGCATACCGGGCCTCATATTGTAAATGTTGGTACTGCCGCCTGTGGGGTCAAAGCACTCGTTACCCAGGCTCGGCTCGTCGGAAAAGAACCCTGCCAGGGTAGTACCGAAATATTTTTTCAGCCTCCGGTAATGGGCCTCGTAGACCCCTTCTATGAGGACATCCACCGAAGCTTTATCGATCAGGTGGATATAATCAAACTGCCTTGTCCCAAGCCTGGTCTTGATAAAGAAAAAGACCCGCCAGAAACCCCTGGGTACGTCCCAGTAGAGGAAGTCCCCCGATATATTGCCGGAAAGATCCACCGGCTGGAAGGCGGCGGTCTCACCCTCGCTGTTCCGGGGATAGGCGAAAACACCGATGATCCGGTCCTGCCGGGAAAGCTCCCGAAGCTCGGGGGGCCAGAGCCGGGGGGTGGGCAGGAGCAGCGAAGAGCCCGGCGCGGGTCCCGCGGCGTCAACATGGCGTTCCACAAGCTGCCATTTGCCCCGCTCAGGGTACTTTTCCTTGACGAGACCATTGGCGTAGCCGGTCGGGAAGTGCTTGTCGTCAAGGATCCAGACCTTCATTCCCAAGTTTTCCGCTTCCTCAAGGATAATCTCCAGGTCGGTCCACCAGCGCTCTTTGCCGAACTGTTCATGGGGCCTGGATTCAACGCACAAAGCGCGGACCCCCGAATCGTATACCTGGCGCACCTGGCCTTTAAGCCGGTCCGTGTCGCCGTCATGGATCCATAAAAACGGAAGGATGTAATTATCCGGTTTGCCGGACAACGCTTCGTTTAAGTTTTTGTCCATAAAACTACATCTTTACCGAGCCTGCGGTAAGGCCGGTGATAAACTGTTTTGACGCCGCAAAAAATGCCGCAAGCAGCGGAACCGAGACTATACAGTACCCCGCCATGACGGGCCCCAGGTTTTTGGAAGCCGTCATGGTCATAGTCGTAAAGGGCTTAAGGCCGATGGCGATGGTGTAATTTTTTGCGTTCTGCAGGGCGATGGAAGGCCATATAAGGTCGTTCCAGAAAAACAAGATGCAAAGAATGGCGACTGCCGCCAGGATAGGCCGCACCAGCGGGAGGGCGATATTGAAAAAAGTCTGTCCCATGTTTGCGCCGTCAATCTCGGCGGCTTCGAACATCTCTTTGCTGATGCCTTCCATAAAAGTCCTGGTGAGGAACACCGACATGGGTATCATGGACCTGAGGCCCGGCAATATGATGGAAAGTTTCGTGTCCAGAATACGCAGGCTGTTGGACAGCATGAACAGGGGGACCAGGGTGAGAATTCCGGGCACCATCATGAGGGTGATGATAGCCATATAGAAGAATTCCTTGCCGGGAAATTTGTAACGGGCCAGGGCGAATGCCGCCATTGCCGACAGTATGATAGTCCCCACGGTACTTACCACCGTGATGATAACCGTATTCATGATGTAGGGGCTGACGTTCATCCAGGCATACGAATAATTCTCAAAGTGAACCGGGAAGGACAAACCGAAAGGAAAATACAGGTTCTGTTCGGTATTTTTGAAACTTTTGAAGATCATTATCACGAAGGGCCCCAGGGTACAAAATAGAAAGAGGATCGTGACCATGTGTTTGGAAAATTCCGTTATTCTCATCCGCTTTATCATATTGTCTCCTCCCTAGGTCATATCGCTTTTGATATATTTGTTGTTGAGGTAGCTGAGGATAAATATCACCAGGAACATCATGACGCCGATAGTGGAGGCGTACTCAAAGTCGCTGAATCTGAAGGCCCGCCGGTACATCCACAGCCCCGGTACCATGGTTGAATATGCCGGATCGCCGTTGGTGGTCATGAGCTGGAGGCCGAAAGCCTGAATGCCGTTAATAAACCCGAGAATAACCAGGAGCTTAATCTGGCCGAGAATCAAAGGCAGATCGATGGTGAATATTCTTCTCCATATAGACGCGCCGTCAAGGGTTGCCGATTCGATAACGCTGTCGGAAATACCCTGAATGCCCGCGAGGTAGATAAGCAGGTTGGTACCCGCCATCCAGGGGAAGCCCACCAGCATCAGGCTGGGAAGGGCCGTTTTTACCTCCCCCAGCCAGCCTAAAGGCTCGCCGCCTAAGGATTTGATGACCGCGTTGGCGATGCCGTTCAGGGGATCGAACATCAGGTACTGCCATACCAGCATGATCACTATGCCGGGGATCATCATGGGGATAATGAACAGGTAGCGGTAGGCATTGCTGATTTTCTTGCTTTTCATGTTGAACAGGATTTCGGCCATGACAAACGAGGGTATATTGCCGGTGATCATGCCCGCAATCAGCAGCTTCAAAAGGTTTATCGTGGATTTGCCGAGGACCCGGTCGGTAAAAAAGACGGCAAAATTGGTGATACCGGTGAATTCGCCCCTTTCATTCAATATACTCAACGAAAAAGCCTGAATTGCGGGGAAATAACCGAAAATCGCTATAATAACCAGTACCGGCAGCAAAAAAAGATAGACATACCGGCTTTTCCAGATAGAAACAAGTAATTTTTTCATATTTTACTCCCCCTTTCCCTCGAATCGAATCTATGAAGCCGAATGACAAATTTATACCGGGCGCATCGCCGCGGAACGGCCTCCCCCGCGCAAGCGGGTTCTTGGCCATCCGCTCCAATCCCTTCGGGATTCCGCTTCTATCCCTTGCGCGTCCTATCCGCGGAACAGACCGGCCTCGCAAAAGAGACTGTTTTATGTTTTACCAGCGGGACTTGTCCCAGTTGGCGCTTCTTTCCATACGAATAATGGCCGCTCTGGCTTCCGTGTCAAGGCGGTCCATATACTGCGGTGCGGTGATCTCCCCCAAAGTGTAAGCCGGGTAGAGCTCATAATCAACCAGGTTGAGGAATTCGCCGTCAAAAGCGTCATGGATGGAAAAGGCATGCCAGTCCAGGAAGCCGTTATTCATATCGGTTTCAACATAGGCGTTGAGGCCTTTGAAAAGATCCAGCGGCTGCGAGCCGAGGACTCCGGGAATGCACTGACCGGCCGCGTTGACCAGGCGGGAGCTGTTTTCAGGAACGGTGAGCCAGCGGCAGAAGTCTACGCAGATGTCAACGGTCCCATTGTCCACCGCCGTGTTGGTGATGTTCCAGGTTGCGTTGTAACCGGCGTTGCCGCGGACAATACTTCTCTTGCTAAAGGGCGTTGTTTCCGCGGTGAGGAGGGGGAACGGAATGGTGCCGACTTCAAATTTCCGGGCGCTGTCTTCCTCAATGGTCCTCATGTGGACACCCGCGGCTTCGATCATGGCCACCTGGCCCTGGACAAAAGCCGCCAATACGTCTGTTTGCTGCCAGCCGGTAGGATAGTATTTGGTCTTTTCCTTGGTTATGCGGCAGTATTCGGCGTATTCAGGTCCTTTGCCCGAAAGGATGCCCTTCTCGAAAACCCGGGCGATCTCTTCGGTATCAAGAACGCCGTCCACATTAAGAACATCGTTTTGGACCACGACATCCGACAGAATTGCTCCCTCAAGAACGATATCCCACCAGTGGTAAATGGGCAGATAGGGGATGACGCCGATCGCGTGGAGCTTGTCCTGGGCATCCATAAATTCCTTATAGGTTATGGGCGCTTCCGCAATGCCGGCCTTGGTCAAGAGGTCTTTATTGTAAATGATTCCGATGGGGACGCTGTCGATGGGGATAAACCGGTGCTCGCCGTCAATCGACCGCATGATCTTGAACCAGGGCTGGACAAACTGATCGGACCATTTTTTGTTACCAGGCACATAAGGGTTAGGCTCATCAAAATACTTGTTAAGCTTAACGAACCAGTCCTGATCGAGATCCATGTTTTTGTAGGCGCCCATGTTCTGATAGACGATATCCGGGGCCTTCCGGGATCGAAGCAGCGGAATGAGGACCTCGCGGTTCTCGCTTTGGGAGATCTCAACAACGTTTATGGTTACGCCGGGATGATTCTTTGAGTATTCATCGGCCATCACCTGCAGCTCGTTGAAGGGATGGGGATTGGCGTCGCTCTTCTCCATTGATTTGGTAGAAATATACCCGGGGCCCGGATCAATAGTAATGCTTTTAACATCACCCCCCCTGCCGGACGATTGGCTACACCCTGCCATTACGAATGTAATGGCAGCCGCTAGGAACAGAAACATTCTTCTTTTACTCGTTTTCATAAGAGTTCCTCCTCGAAATATTGTTACAGGCATACACCTGTAATTGTACAAAGAGAAAATTGATTGTCCGGCGATTCATTGATTCATGGGTATCGGCTCCCTTACCCCAATATGACCTGTTCTTTTGAAACGAAGTTATTGATTGGAAGGCCGGGTTCATACCCCGGAGCTTGCTCCGGAAAATTTACCACCACTAAAAATGTTGTACATCGATTTTCGGATCGGGGTATGAATCCGGCCAGTACAATAAATTTCCTCTCCAACGAAGATACCCAGGAGCTTGCTCCTGGGTTCTTCATTGACAACCAAGTTATTTTATAATCCTTGTTTTAAGTTTATTACATTTATATGCGTTGTCAAATTCGGTATATATTCCAGTTTACCGGTGAATTTTCACGCCACATATACCGTTTTTTTGTGGGAATGTAAGAAAATTCAAGTATTTTACCACCGGCCGCCCTCCGGCTTCTTCCCTACTCTAAAGCAGCACGGTATTTTGACACTTACCAGCTAAGTCCGTGAAAAACCAGTGACAGACACCCTTTTCTCCGATCCTCCGCAGGGTAACGCCCCCCAT
>JAITBO010000281.1 GCA_031283505.1 Treponema sp.
CCAGTTCGCCATTGAGTTTGGCAAAGAACGGGTTCCGTTCTAATGATATTTTGCCAATTACACAAAAAATCTGACAGGCCCCCGTTACAAGAAAAAACAAGTATATGTTGACTTTGATGTTGTTTAGTGTAGGTCATTCTGGAAAACCCAAACGAAAAATCCTGCTTTTTTAATACTTTATAGACAGACTCCAGGTAGTGTCTGTCCACAAAGTCGGTTACTTTGCGGACAAACTCTGCATTTTCTCGCCTAAAGGCTGCGAAAATGCGGTTTTTAAGGTAGTCTGTCCATAATGTGTCTACATTATGGACAGACTCTAAATAGAAAAACTACCGGTGAGAAAGTTTCAGCCGGTACCCGGTTTCCAGGGAGGCTTCCGGGTTCAGGACCACTGCGGTCACCGGAAGGATGCAGGTAAACTGGTAGAGCGGTACGTCCCTGCCATGAACAGGACAGGAAACCCTGACGGGCTGTATATAGGCGTCGAAGTTCGAGTCCGATTCCAGGGTGAGGCTCACCTCATTTTTAAGGTCCTGAAATTCAACCCCGGCGGTATCCGGTATGATTCCTTCGGCCCCGGGGAGAGCGCTTTCCACGCCGCCGCCGGGCTTCAGGACCCGCTGATAATTCTCCCCCTCTCCGGGAAAAGACAAATCAAGCCGGGGGATAAAATTGAACCTGAGTTCTTCGCCGCCCCGGTTGGTCAGAAGGTATCTGATCGAAAGAGTATCCTTTTTAAGGTAGTAGGTTTTTTCAATCTCTACGGAACCCAGGGGCAGATTCATATTCGGTAAAAGACGGAAACAGAGTTTCTTGTGAACCTTGTTCACTTCGAGGGCTTCGTAACGCTCCAGAACGCAGCAACGACCCGGGAAAGCGGATGGGCCTGTGGCCAGAGCTTCCGGAGGAAAACCAGGGGGCGCCAAAAAATCGGCGAAACCGGTCCTGAACCGACCGTCCCCGGCGCCTTCTTTCCGGGCTTCCAAAACGGCAAGATAATTCCAGGTTTTGGGGAGATAATCAAACTCAAAAATCCCGGCGCCCACAGCCTTTACATAGCAGTTGATACGCTCATCCTGGAACAGGTATTCATCTTCCCCATCAAGATCAAAATCCACCGTCATAAGGGAAGGAATAAAAATACCCTTTTCCCTGGCGATCTTCTCGGCCCCCAACAGGGCCCGGTAGGCGGCGTTCCTAACCGTGTTTCGGTATATCCCCCCCCCGGGCCGCCGGTAAAAGGAATCCAAACCCTGGGCTTTCCAGAGCGATTCCCGGGCGTTGCGCTTACGGGACTTGTCCCCCCTAAGTTGGTTGATGAGTACGTGGATAAACATCATCTTGGCATAGACGCCGTTCGCTTCCGGATAGGTAATGAGGAATTGCCGGGGATAAAAATCAATTTTAGGCTCATTGTCTCCATCAGAGGAATTCTCCACCGGTTCTCCCTCAAAGGAGGGGGGAAAATACGCCCTGGTCAATCCCTGCCGGCTCTTATAGAGCTTTGCCGGGGTATTGAAGTTCACAAAGGACTCGCACTGAGAAAGTTCCTCGAAAAGGCGGAACAAACCTTCTTCAATTTCCTGAACATCCCCGCTTCCCAGGGACCATTGCTCAGGAAACACTGAAACAACCCGCCTTCCGTCCACGGGTATCTCTTCGGCCAGTTGTTTCATGGCGCGGGTCAGCTTTCCGGAGGTAAAATCCCGGGTTAACCGGCTCGAAATGGGAAACACTGTAATGATCTTCCCCTGATCTTCCGTGATATGGGGGGTGTACAGGGCTTCTCCGGACAGACCCGCCCGGATAAATTGTTCCTCCCGGAGAAAGGTATATCCTATACCGGAATTATGCAGAACCCCCGTAAGGCTCTGATCCCAGGCCAGAGCGGGCAGCCAGCAACCCTGGGGACGCTTGCCGAACTCTTTCCTTATATATGTAGTCATAAGTTCAATCTGCCCGAGCTTATCCGTCTGGGAAAGCAACGTCAATAGGGGTTCGTAAAACGCGCCTCCCAGCAATTCCACCTGTTTCCGGGCGATAAGTTCTTCCATGAGGGAGAGATATTCCGAATGGGCTTTATCGAGCCACTGGAGCAAAAAGCCGGAATGGTGCAAAACCGCCTGTATATTTGGGAATTTATTCAACGCCGTAATAAATGGCTTTAATTTTTTGGCATAAAAACGTTCTATTTCATCTTCCCCTATCCCATAGGGAATATGATTGTGAGAACCTATAATCAATGTTAGAGGAACACTCATCGTAACCATTATCCTTTTAATTTCAATTTTAGACTACTTTCTTTGATATGAAAAGCTAAAATCGCAGAGTAATGTAAAAAAAGAAGTTGTTTAAGGCTTAATCCGTACTGGACATCATCTTCTTTCCAGGACCTGAAACAGTACGGCCACGACGGAAGAAAAAATCAAGGACATAAGGCCCATTGATATGAAGAGAAGGGGCCTCCCCCGCAAGGTATGGGGAAGACGCTCCAGGGACGAACGCCGGTGTATGTCCCGCAGGATAAGGACCGCCGCCGCTCCTCCCAGGGAAAACCCCAGAGAAAGGACCACCGCTTCTGGAAAGGAACCGGCGAGACGCAGGGTCAAAATAAGAGCGGCTATGGTAAGGCCATCGTAAGCGGTTACGGCGGGAAACAGATCGGAGGCCGACAATTCTTCGAGTACCGGCCTGGGTATCCATGCCGCCTGCGGAACATCGGAGAATAAAAAACGCCGGACCAGGACCTCCAGCCCCTTCCCCGCCGCCTTTATCAGGGGAAAGAGCAAAAAATACTCAAAATACCCCAGGGCCAAGGGGCTTAGGATATACGAAAAGAGGAGCCAGAACAGGAGAACAGAAAAGAAGAGTATTCCCCATTGAAAAAGGGTAGCTCTGATAAGCCGTTCCGGGTGAGAACCTATATCCCGTATCCCCAACCCCATTTGAAGCAACAGGTTGAGGGAAAGGCCCGACAAAACCGCCAGGATGATTATATCGCTCATGATTCCTCCTGGTTTTTTTCACCGGATTCCTTGCGAAACTGACGTTTCTTCTCCCGGCGGTACATGGCAAGACCATAACCAAACAGCAAAAGGGCCCCGGCGGAACTGCCTATGATCTGTATGGGAAAGAGGGTGTCTTCTCCATTGTCAAATATCTCAACGGTACCTCTCATGCCGCCGGGTAGTGAAAGGGAACCGAACCCCAGGGGTTCCCGTACCAGGGCAAAAGCCAGGATCAAAAGTCCCAGGGTCAGGGCTTCGGAAACGACCTGTATCAGAGCGTCTTTTAGAGGCAGAGTCTTAACACGGGGAAGTACCCCGGCGGCGATACAGCATACCGGCGTCAGGATGATAAACAGAGATGTTTCCGCAGCCAGAAAAGGACTTATGAGGCAAAAGATGAGATAATATACCCCTCCAAAAAAAGCGGACAGGGTGATCATCGTAAGGTTTTTCCCCTTTTTCGGCAATACCGGCGCGGCAAGGCAGAAAACCAGGGCGGTCAGGGCGTATACCCAGGCCAGAGCGCCCAGAGTTACCAGGGCAAAGGCGGTACGGCTCGAAGCCATAATAAGAAGCCCTACCCCGATGAGGGTAGAAAGAGGAGAACGGGAACCCCAAAAAAGGTGGTTTTGCGGATACGAATTATTCACTCTTTATCCTCCCACGCCCTGCGGAGTAAGGCATAACTTGTCTCTATGTGCCGGGCATAGATGCGGAACTGCCCCGGCGGGAGCCTCTGGAATACCGCTTCCGCGTGAATGCTTAACGGGATGAAGGGACTGGCCTTTCCATCCGGGGAAATAAGGGCCAGAAAGGGGGTAAAAACGCCGTCTGACGCCACAGTGAAAACAACCGCCCATTCTTCGGAATTGACGGTGGTAAACCAGGTCCCCGACTGAACAGCCCGGCCAGGCATACCCCAGGAAGAAAGCGCCGTTTCCAGGCGGATTTCCTCACCTACTGTACTCAGAATCCTATTCACCCCATTGAGAAGCGCCCGGTTCCGTACCGGCTGAGTGAGCCCCCAAAGCAAAGCGCTAATCAGAATCAAACCGGCTATCCATCCGGCAAAGAGCCCCATGCGTCTGACAGGCGGCGGAAGGTCCTTTAACTTCTCCAGGATCACGCCGGCCTCCTTGTTTCATCAGGACAGGGATTATGAAACACCCTGCTTTCCATAGACCGGATCACGGGAGTCAGAACATTAAGCAGGGCGATGGCGAAAAACGCCCCGTAGGGCTCGTTCCCCCGGTACCGAAAAAGAAAGGTGAGAACCCCGCCCAAAAAAGCGATGACCGCCGCCCCTATCCATGTTTTCGCTCCCGAAGCGGGTTCCAGGGCCAGAAGGAAGGCAGCCGCTATTGTTCCCCCCGAGAAAAGCCCGTAGAGTATGTCCCCCCTTCCCAGGCCCTCTCCCAGCGCCAAGATTCCGGGCGCGGCATCAATAACGGTTTCGTTTATAAAACCCGGCAGGGCGCCGAAAAAACGGACTAGGAGGGCGTAAGTACCCAGAAAAAGGGGAGCAACCCAGAACCGGCTTACCTGGGAAGCGGTGATCAGAATGGTACCCAGGAGCAGGGCCATGAGCCCCCGATCCGCGATGATGGACGGAGAAGACGAAAAGAGGAGATTGATATACCCTGCGGGTAACTCCGAGCCGGTCAGAGAAAAGATAGTGTGGTTCAGGAATTCTGTAACGCTCCTGTCCAGAGAGCCGAAAAACGAAAGAAGCCCACCAGGAACGTTGATTCCCGAGGAAGGAACCCCTGACAGAGCTTTTTCAAATGGACCGGGCCATGAAAAGCGGATAAACAGCCAGCCGCCAAGGGCGGGGTTCAGCCAGTTGGCCCCCAAGCCTCCAAAACTCTGTTTGACAACCGCCATGGCAAAAACAGCTCCCAGAACGGCAAGCAGAGGATTTATATGATTGGGCAGGAGCAGGGTAAGCGCCAGGGCCGACGCAACGGCGCTTCCGTCCCGCAGGGTACGGGTCCCCATCATCCGGTTTATTACGAATTCCGTAAAGAACGCCGCCACCACCGCCGCAAAAGCAAGACCCAGGGAAGAAAAAGAATCGGTCATGGAAGACTGAAGTATTCCCAGGCCGGCGCAGACGCTTATTATCACCATCCGTCCCATGGTAGGGCGGGCAAGATTTATCTGGGGGCGCTGTAATAAAAATCGCGGAAGCTGATCGGACATTTCAATTTTCCCCCAGTGCGTATCGAATGATGGTGGTACTCAGGGGCAGCCGGGAAGGACAGACCGCTTCGCAGCATCCGCAGCCATGACACTCCCCTGCCCGGCTGGTGCCGTCTTTCTTCCCGCTTACCAGCGACCGTTTGTACAGTTCTTCCGGATCAAGACCCACGGGGCACACAGACCGGCACTCCCCGCAACTGATACAACTACGGCTCAGTTCTCCCCCGGCCCGGGATTCAAGAAGGGCGAAAACCGCGCCGCTGGTCTTGATCACCGGTTCGTCCAGGTCCGTCACCAGCCGGCCATGGAGGGGCGATCCCACGGCTATACGTTTGGGTTTTCCTACAAAACCACCACATTCGGCAAAAATTTCACCAAGCCGGGTCCCTATCCTCACCTTCATGATCTGGGGATTCTTGACAGCCGAACCCCCGACCGCTATATACCGGTCCAAAATAGGCTTTTTTAACTTTACCGCGTCATGAACTGCCGCCAATGTTGCGGGACCCAGGATGAGAAAGGACCCAAGAACCTCATTTTCTTTTTTTTCGTAAACCCTGAGTACCAGTTCCAGTTCCCGCCTGTTCCGCTGGGGATACCGGGAACCGACCAGGACCAGGGACGCGGGGATACTCCACTGCTCCGCCTCCGCCAAAAGCCCGGCGCCCAGGTCCTTTTCCCGGTAAGAAACAGCAAAAACAATGCGATTTGCTCTGGCAGCCCTGGCGGTGATGGCGCTCCCCTCCACCACCGCCTTGATCCGCTCCCGACAAAGCGCGTAATCCGCCGCAAGCCAGGGATCGTCGAACACGCACCTGACTACCAGGGTAAAAGGAGCTTCGGCGGACCAGAAGGCGGAAATCAGGTCCGAAACCGGACGGCCAGGCATTTCCATTTCAACAATACCGTAATCGGAGATGATATGTCGGAGAACATCTGAGGAAAGATTTTCCCAGGAAAAAGTCTCCTCCCGTTTCCCCAGTTTTTCAAAGGCCCCTTCCATACGGATAACCAGGCCGTCGTTGGTATAGCCTTCGGCGGTTTTCCATGAAACCATCCTGACCACCTGGCCGGGAACTGTGGCATGGATGTTTGCGGAACCCGGTCCCTGACCCTGGCCTATGAGCATCCCCTCCTGAACCTTCTCTCCCACCGCCACTGTGGGATGAGCCCGTCCGCCGGTATGTTGAATCAGAGGAATTACCGAAAGGCCGGGGAGAAAAGCGGTTACGCTTGTGTATCTTGAGGGAACCGTGGAATCTTCAAACTGAATCCCTCCCCGGGGAAAAGAATAAACTTTCATGCGGCGATCCGTTTATCGTTGAATACCAGAGAACTTCCTCCCTTGCGCTCTCTCCGGCCACCCCGAATCAAAGAAGAAAGGGCCGGGATTAAAATGAGCAATATCACTATCAAATTCCCGGAAGTACGGACAAGACTTACCGCAGGAGTATAACCTTCCAGGAAACCCATAAAATCCGCCAGGGGAAAGGGGGGAAATTCCCCATAGTCCCCATAAACAGGAGCGCCAAAACCGGTTTGGGCGATCCCCTCCCCGTCTTCCTGTCCGGCCTTCATGACAAGACCGTCATCTCCTATAGAATAACGATAATAGTCAGAATACGGAAGAGATTCAGGATGGGTTTTGAATCTTTCGGCATCCTCCAGGGGCCGTAACGAGAAAGACCGCTGAAAAGCCAGATGAGCCTCGTAATCCTCGGCGCAGAGTATCGGAATATCTTTCGTCAGTAGTTCCATATTCGGTTTCGCATCCGCTCCCGTCTGGAGGAAGGACAAGACCAGGGGAAAGATCGCTGCCGGAATCCAGGGAAGGATAGTACGGGGACAATTCAACTTAAAATACCGGAAAAAACCGGGAATACCCACAGCCGTCTTCTTAATAGGCGCCGGATGAAACCTTATGTGTCCATCCCGGTCTGTCCCGGCCCACAGAACGGTCCCGGTGACGCAGCAACACGAAAGAAGAACCGATAAGGCGGACAAAAACAGGATATTTCCAGCCCTGAGGATCATCACATAAACAAACGCGAACACCAGGGGCATAAGGCAGGAAAATACGGGGACCCCCAGGCGGTCCGGCGGCTTATGGGACAACCTGCGGCGGCAGGTGAAGAATTCCCGCGCCGGCGGGGTAAGGCTGCCGGAAAAAGCGAAAAGCGTCCCCGTAAGGGCCATGCCGGGAGACCCCAGGAACACCAAAGGTACGCAGAGGGGAATGAGGAAAACCAGCGGAAAAGGCGCCTCCGACAGGAAAAGGGAAGCCAAAACAGCCGCCGCAAAAACGGCGAACAGGATTAATGTCCGGGAAAAAGGCTGGTTACGGACCAGGAATTCCAGAGTATAGGGGGTATCCCCTAAAGTGGCGCCCAGGCGGCCCGCAAGTTTTTTGCGGGAATCCCCCTTTTCCAGGTTAAGGGGGATGAAAAAACGCCGCGTTCCGTCCCGAACAAAGAATGAACGCAGCCGCTCCGCATAGCCGTCATTACGGGGATCGAAGGGTTCCAGCCGTTCGGAGTATTCATCCAGGGGAACTTTAACCAGTTCCCCAAAATCGTCCAAATATACCCATTGGCTGGATTCGGAAAAAAAGGGCTCTATTCCCGCCGAAGTTAACGCCCTCCCGATGGTACGGTCAGAACAGGACTGATCCACAGAAAGTACCCCATACTCCCCGAATGAAGCGCCGCCGGCGGAAGGACGGAAAAGAAAAAAAGAGAAGAAACCGGCGCCAAGAGAAACACATACTGTTATAATCACTGACCTTTGAAACACCATGAAGTATCCTACAAATAAGCATACGCGGCTGCAATAAAAATGCCGAGAAACGCTCCAATTACTACTTCCAGGGGGGCATGACCATGCACTTCCTTAATGGGATGATACTCGATTCTTACACTCTCCACCAACTGCCGTCCCAGTAAATTCAGAGTTCTGGCTTGAATCCCCGAAGACCGCCGCACCCCCATGGCATCACGCATAACGATCAGCGCGAAAAAAAAGGCGATTATGAATAAATTTGAGTTGATTCCCTCCCGAAAAGCCACGGAAGTTGTCATAGCGGACACCAGAGAAGCATGGCTTGAAGGCATACCACCGGTACGCCAGGCTATAGTCCCCAATATCTCCCTGCCGTTCCTCCTGTGTCCTTTAAGGAGGACTATTGCCGCCTTCATCAATTGGGCGATAAACCAGCTTGACACGCTGGACAAAAAAATAGGGTTTTCAAAAAAAGCTTTTATTGACTCTGACCGGGCAACTATAGCAAAAGACATTATACTAACAATTCTCCAGTAACTAAAATTTGTCAAGTATGTTTCGCACCGAGTTCCCGGCCAGACCCGGCGCTCCGGGATTGGGAATTATCTGCCGTCAGCTATGCGGTAAACACCTCCCTTCTCCGCGACCATTAAATCTTTCTCTAGACTCTCCGCCGCCTTGTACGCCTCCTCTTTCCCTATTCCCGTGCGGCGGGCCAGATCTTCCGCTGTGGCAGGGCCCTGGAAGACAAGGGCCTTTATGACCATACCCCGGAGCCGGCGGAAGGACCCTTCAAAAGGACTCTGCTTGGCGTAATGGGCGCTTTTGCGGTTCGGGTTCGCCGTGAGCTTTTTCAAGGCGGCGCCGTAGTCCATCAGGGCCCAGTACCATTTCCGGGGGTTTTCCCTGTCCAGGGCGGCTTCCAGAACGGGGAACACTTCCTTGTCCTTTACCCCTTCCCGGCCCTGGAAAAAAAAATGAAGCGCCGCGGCGCGGATATTGGTTTCGATGAAGACCGCCGGGTAGTTGTAGGCGAAACAGGCGACGGCGCCCGCAGTGTAGGGACCTATACCGGGCAGGGTTTGCAGTTCCCCAGGCGTTTGAGGGACCAGTCCCTGGTAATCCTTTGCGATAGTCCCGGCGCAATCCCTGATATACCGGGCCCGGCGGTTGTAGCCCAGGCCGCTCCAGTCCCTCATCACGGTTTCCAGAGGGGCACGGGCCAGGTCCCGGGGAGAAGGCCAGAGGCGCATCCAGCGTTCCCAATAGGGGATCACCCTGTCTGTCTGGGTTTGCTGCAACATGAATTCCGAGACCAGGACCCCCCAGGGATCGGCGTTTTGCCGCCAGGGAAATACCCGCCCCGCTTCCTCATAATGGGAATAGATGACGTGCCGGAATTCGGCTATGCCGGTAGGAACGCTGCCGTTCATGAGTTAATTCGGAATCCTGGCCTTAGCTTCTTTGATGATGATGTCTGCTATGGCGGGAGGATTAAGGGCGTCGGTTTCGATGACGACATCCGCGAAATCGTACTTATCGTTGTCGATGTTGTAGATCCTCAGGTATCGTTCCCTATCCTGCCTGTCCCGGTATTCCGTGAAGGCGGCCACCGCCGCAGGATCGCCCCCTTCCCGGTTCAGTATGCGCTTTACCCTGGTGTCGGACGAAGCGGTGAGAAAAACCTTGAGGTCCGCCTCGGCGAGCATCCAGATGGCCAGGCGGGAACCCAGCACGCATCCCCCACCCTCCCGCGCCAGGGCCACCTGACGGCTGTCAATCTCCCTGTCCCAGGAGTCATCTTCTTTCGCCAGGGGGAGCACTTCTTCAAGCGTCATCCCCCGTTCTTCCGCCAGGGTCCTGAAGGTAAAGTTGATAAACCTCAATCCCAGGATTTCCGCCACAAGACGGCTCACCGTGGTGTTGCCGCAGCCGCTTTTCCCCGAAACAGCTATTTTAATGTCCTTTATTCCCCGTTTTTCCATATTTCCCCGTCTTTGAGTTTGTTCCAAACCCGCCCTACCCTATTCCACGTTCCGGAGCTGTTCCCGGATGTTTTCCAGCGCGTCTTTCATGTCCACCACCGCGCGGCTTACCTCCAGGTTCGGCGTCTTGGAACCTATGGTGTTGATCTCCCGGTTGATCTCCTGGCAGAGAAAATCGAGCTTTTTCCCCGGACTCCCGTTCCGTTTGACTTCGGCCCTGAATTCGGCCAGATGGGATGAAAGCCGGGAGATTTCCTCGGCAATAGTGTACTTTACCAGAAGGACCGCCGTCTCGGTAAGGATGCGGTTTTCGTCAACCGCGTCTCCCAAAACCTCGGTAAAGCGGCTCCTAAGGTTCTCCCGGAAAGCCGCTTCCATAGCCGGCACATGGTTCGAGACGGTTTCCGTCAGGGATTCCAGAATCACGATGTAAGAGAGTATGTCCGCTTCGGTATGGTTTCCTTCCCGTATGCGTTCAGCTTCAAACTGATCCGCCGCGGCTTGCAGCACCGGCTCTATGATTTGGCGGTACCGCCCGTCGTCCCGGTTTTTTTCAACGTCCAGTATTCCTTCCATACCCAGAAGCGCCGGCAGGGAAGGTTTTTCTTCGACACGGAGTTCTTCGGCCAAAACCGCAATGGCCTCCCTATAGGCGCGGACAGCCTCCCGGTTCACCGAAATCGAGACCGGAACATTGTGTTCCCTGAGCCTGATGTTTACCTCAATCTTTCCCCGGTTGAACCTGCCCGACAGGTATTCCCGTATTCCCGGTTCCAGGGCGGAAAGAAAGGACGGCAGAACGACCGGTATTTCCAGAAACCGGTTGTTATAGCCTTTAAGTTCCACCGACAGGGATATGTTTTCGTCCTGCCGGGCGGCGTATGCGTATCCTGTCATGCTTTTCATTGAACCCTCCCGGCGCTTTCATCGCGGCTGTAAGCCCCGCGGTAGTAATCCGCCAAAAGCCGCCCCAATTTCCAGTTGTCTCCGGCCCCCATGGTAAGGAAGAGGTCGCTGGGGCGGAGCGTTTTTTCCAGCGTTTCCGCCGCCTCCGGGGGCTCCTCGATATAGTAAACCTGGTCCCGCAGGGCTGAAGTCTTTTCAAACAGCGTCCTTCCCGTAACGCCGCCGCCGTATTCTTCCCGGGCGGACCCGTAAATCTTGTGAAGAAAAAGAATGTCCGCCGCATTGAAGGAAGAAGCGAACTCGTCCAGCAGGGCGGCGGTCCTGGTGTAAGTGTGGGACATGAAGCTCAGGACAATCCTCCTTTGGGGGTAGAATTCCCTGAGACCCTCCAGGGTTGTCTTTATCGCCGTAGGATGATGCCCGTAATCGTCCATGAAAAGGATGCCTCCATATTCGCCCAGAATCTCGGACCGCCGCTTGCTCCCCCGGAAATCCTCCAGGGCCCGACGTGCGTTTTCCCGCCGTTCTTCCGTCCAGCCGTCTTCCCCGAATTCGGCTCTGACCAGGGAATCGGTCAAGACCAGAGCCGCCGCCGCGTTCAGGGCGTTGTGGCGGCCCGGGACCCGCAGTCTGAATTCCCCCGGCAAGCAAAAGTTCTTATCCGATGCTCCCCGCAGGCGTACCGCCATGCGTTCCTCCGAAACCTCGCAACTTGTTATACCGAAAGGGCCCGGCGCGGTAAAACCATAGGGGACGAGACGTATCCCCTGCCCTGTCCGGGCGGCCTTCTCCGCCACTTCCCGCGCTCCGGGATTGCCGGCGCAGAAGAAGAGTTCCCCGCCGGGAGGAAGTTTGGCGGCATATTCCAGAAAGGCATCCCGGATTGCCTCGTAGGTAGGGAAACAGTCCTGATGATCGCTTTCCACGCTGGTAAGGACGATGCGTCTGGGATGGAAGGCAAGAAAATGCCGGCGGTACTCGCAGGTTTCGGCGACAAAATATTTATCCCCCAGATTGAGGGTGGACCGGCCCCCGAAGCCGCTTACGGCGCTTCCGGCCAGAACACAGGCGGGAAGACCGGCCCCCTTGATAAGGGCGCCGGCCATGACGGCGGTGGTGGTTTTGCCGTGGACCCCCGCTATGCCCGACGAGTCAAACCCTGCGGAATAGGCGCCCAGGGCATCGGGGTATTTCAGCATGGGGATTCCCAACTCCCCAGCTTTCAGGAGTTCCGGATTTGTCTCCGGCGAATAGGCTGCGGAATAGATCACCAGGTCCGTTTCCGGATATATATGGGAAGAATCAAAGGACTCATAATAGGGTATGCCTAATTCCCTGAGTATGCCGTCGGTGTAAAAAATTTCCTTTCCGTCCGATCCGGAGACCCGGACGCCGGAATTATGCAGCAACTCCGCCAGAGCGCAGGTTCCCGTTCCCTTAATGCCCACAAAATAGACGGTCCGTCCCGGCTGCATGGCCGGCCGTATGGCCTTTGCCGTTTCCATATTGTAATGATAACCTG
>JAITBO010000345.1 GCA_031283505.1 Treponema sp.
CAGAATCAGTCCACCATCCAGGGTTACGTTTGTGCCATAGAATACACTCAATAAGCTGCTTCCGCTCGATAACGAATCCGCCTGTAAGGTTCCGCCATATCCCTCATCGGTGAGGAATATGGGCGGATAGTTTGATGAGGTACCTGTTATATTGATAGTTTGCGTCACGTTCACTGTATCCAAAACCACGATTCCGGCGCTTACTGCATTGGGCGTACCCTTTTCCGGCCAGGAGGCATCCGCGGCATAGGCGGCCGCTATCTTTTCCAACGCCTTATCTACTGTCTCCAGGGGATGATCTTTGTCGCCCTCATCATTGTTGTTTCCGTTGGACCTTACGTATAGTTTTAGGTACGGTACATCTCCCCATATATAGTCTATGTCTTCCCCGCCTTTTGTGGTGTTGATCTTCACCGGCTTGCTCACCTTTCCGCCTTTCAGTACCACCACATACACGTCATAGTCCCCATCCGCCTGATAACCGGTTTCTCCCGATATAGGCAGGGTTATCGGTTTTCCCGTATACGTCCCCGCCGGAAGGAAACCCAGGTTCCCGGTATACGCGGTATAGGCGGGTTTGGAAGCGCCGGCGTCCACCACCGCGTAATATACCCCCGCAGTCCCGGTATACCCTTCCGTAGTAAACCCTATCGCCGGAGTTAGCGACCCCGCCGGCCCCTCGTATTTCCCGTTTTTGATCGCCGGATCTCCGATCTTGGGATGATTCGGGTCCGGTTCTTCAGCCCCTATCTCAAAGGACACCGCCCCGTTTCCGTTCGCGAAGGCGTTCTTCCCAAAGCCGGTAAAGTCCGTAGCATAGTTCTGGGCCTCGTTGTTTATCCCGTTGCGGATGATCCACACCGGAGAATTCCCGTCAAGGTCAAACTCCGAATTATCCTTAAAGGGCGTCCACTTGGCCCCATCAGTCAGGTTAAACGGTATGTATTCCAAATTGAAATTCGCCGAACCCGCCGTCCCCAGCCGCTGTATCCCCGATGTATAGGCGCTTATGTCCAGAGTAATGACATTCCCTATTGAGGTATCATTGACAACCGGCTCGGAAGGGTTCAGCCCATCCCCCCGTACAATAGGTTTTTTGCTCTTGACCAGCAATTCGTCCCCGGCGTCATTCTTTAACACCTTCTGGGCCCTCACCAGATACTCAAAGCCGTTTCCGGAAGTTCCCTTCTTAACCGTCCAGGTTATTCCCCAGCCCACCGGGAATAGGGAGACTGTTCCCGGCTTTCCGTTGTCTACCACGGAACCGGCGGTCTGTAACGCGGGAGGAATTTCCGGGTCTGTAGTGGTAAAGACGGTATCCACTACGATAGGCCACATCACTATGGTGATCGTCCCGCTCCCGGTTACCGGCAGTTCCTTCAATCCCGCAGCCAAAAGGGTGGGAGCCCGGAATTCGTATTGGTCATTTTTACCATCATAATAGGTGTAATTATTGTGTTCCCAGTGGCCCATGAGAAGGAGGAAAGTGTAGGTTTTGCCAAACGCAATGGATTCGATGGAGAGCGTGGCCTCCCCATCGGTACCGCTTTCCCTGCGGTCTTCGTCAAAGGCAACGATCTGTTTTGTCTCATTATTCACCACGACAAGCTGGATAAAGTTGCGGATGTCAGCCCCTTTAATCCGTGCCGAGTCAGGACCCGCTACGGTACGTGCGGAACCGTCTTTACCGATCATAATATTGATGGTAAAGGGATCGGTAATGGGGTCGCCCGTTTTAGGGGGGATCGCGGTAATGGGGTTAAAACATCCTGCCAGCAGTAAAGCCGCCAGAAAACCGGGTAGCAAGCCAGCATACAGCCTGCCACTTTTAGCGAAAAGACCTATCAATTTTGCGTTTTTCATATAAAACTCCTAAAATTATTTTCCCGCAAGAGGATATTTAGAACTGAAATCTGATGGGGGGGGAGAGGTAAAATTTTCCGGCAACATCTACGCAAAATATAGAGGGAAAAGTTTTCTTTAACCAGCTTAACATTACAGAACCCTTTGTTGGCGGCACAGGTTACCCCGTTGCCCCGTCGCTTCTTTTATAGTAGAACCTGTTCCACAACCTCAGTTTTTGGAACAGGCTCAGCAACAATCGAAATACAATCCGTATTCGTTTATAAATATAGCACAAGAAAATAGAAAAACAAGAATTTGCAAAAAAAAATATTAACCCTCGATAACTTGCGGAAAAGATTAGTTTTTTTACTTAAATAGTGTCTGTCCATAATGTAGACACATTATGGACTCGGACTGTAGGTCCGCGACCACCTTGAAACCCGCATTTTTGCAGCTTTTAGGCGAGAAAATGCAAGGTCTGTCCGCAAAGTAACCGACTTTGTGGACAGACACTAGTCCGCTTTCGCTCGTACCGGCGGGTTCCTGCCAACGGAACTTCGCCGGTATGAGCCGGCCCGTTACCTGAGCCCGCCGGCTTCCGCTTTGGTACTCTTCCGCCAGAACTGGCTGCGGCCTATCCCCAGGCCGATTTCGCCCCTCATCTCCAGGGTATCCGCCGGGTACCGTTTTCCGTCCGCCGTGCGAAAGGTGATCTTGCACTTGTACATCTTGCCGTCATTGGGGTCTATGACGTTTCCGCCGCTCCACTGCCCGGCCTTGTCCATGGTCAGCCCGAAAATCCAGGTAGTCCCAACCACCCGCATTTGATTCACCTTGCCGGGTGTGGGAAAACCCTGATAACTTTCCTTACAGGCTGAGGCCAGTTCCTCCTGGGGAAACCCCGCGATGGACAGTATCCTCCCAAAGAGCTTGTTCCCCTGTAGGTAAATTTCCCATCCCGCAGTGGGTTTATTGGTCTTTTCGTCCACGCTGATCCAAAACCCTTCCACCGGATCGGCGAAACACACGCCTGCCGTCACGGCAAAAATAATACCTGCAACTATGAACTTCTTCATTTGTTTTCTCCCTGCATTTATACGATACTGTTGATGGCTGTCTCCAGTGTTTTCCGGCAGGACAAGGGCAATGCCAGGGTTTTAAGCCGGGATTTTAGGCCGGTTTTCAAGGCAACGTCCCGTTTTGGGCATCCAACAAGTCCGGCAAAGAAAGCGGTAAGTTCCGCGTTGGCCTTTCCGTCCTCAGGAGCCGCAGCTATCCGTACCCTCAACCGTCCGTCCTTGGCACCCGCCAGGCATGACCTGGACGCGCCGGGCTGTACCTTCAGGTCCACAAGCAAGCTGTCCCCGGAAACATGGATACAGGTTTCCATGAATGATAGTATATACCGGTATCCTAAAAAAATAAACAGAAATTTTCAGGGATTTACCGGTTTTATCTCGTGTTCCTTCCGCCTGGCGCCAGTCCCGCAACCATGACGGCAGCGCAGGAGTGCCGGCAGCGCAAGAGTGCCTGGCACCATAGGCGTTGCATTTGAACATATATCTGCCTATGGAGGACGCCGCGGGCCTGTATATAGGCGCGGGCGCCGGGTATCTGACGGCGTTTTATAAAAGCGCCGATGAAAAGAACACCATCAAGATTCCCGCGGCGGAAGCGACGGCAGGGTTTTACTTTGGCCGTAAAAATCATTATTTCAAGATTAGAGTTATTTAGAAACTGAAGTTTCTAAACAACTTCCGCTAAAAAACGCGGTTTTACAAGGCTTTAGCCTGAAAAACCGCAAGACTTGTGAGACAACCAACCGGGTTATCGAACAAGTCTATTGGCTACGCGCTGCGCAGGCCCTTTGAACAGTTTTTCGGCATCCTAAACCACAAGGCTATTATTGGTTACAGTTTCCGGTGGGAATAACGGAAGGGACCTGGGACGTTAAGACTCGCACCCTGGACGGGTCTTTGGGAGCCAGAAAAGCCGCCCTATCTTCCACCGGAAGGAATACCCCGGCGTTCCCAAGGCGAGGGGACTGATAACCAGATTCGCCACAGCCGCAGCCCGGAAGGAAAAGACCGGCAGGACGGGGAGGGAGCCGGGGGGAAGGCCGCCGGGTGTAAGGGCGGCGCAGAGGACCACAGAAGGGAAAGGGGTGTATACCGTATCCGGCTGATTCTCAGCCTGTAAATTAGTCTGGGGCGGCGTCCTATTTGGGGAACAAATATCCTCCCAGGCGGGGACCGGCAGGTCCAGGACCGGCCCCCGGAACCGGAGCCCGTTTTTGACGTTTTCTTTTAACCCGCTGTCCGCGCCGGGACACGGAACCTCCGCCGCCTCTCCCGCGGTGATTCTGCCGTCCCGTCCCCCGGCACGGGACGCCTCCCTGAGAAAAACTGCCAGGGCCTTAAGCTCGGACGCCGTAAGGGAGCGGGCAAGGAGGGCCAGGGGCGCCGCCGCGGGAAAAGACCACGCGCCCAAAAACCCGGCGGCAAAGAGGGACGGACGGCGGGTTTCCACAAGACGGCGGCTGTCCCGGTGAGGAACCAGGACCGCAAAGCGGAGGAGGCCGGAGCGCCGCCCCTGACGTTCGCCGTGTCCTGCGCCGGTTTTCAAGATGTTCTATCCATTGTATAATATCCAAATGTACAATACCATACAAAAAGATCATGCGAAAGGAACCATTATGAAGTATAAAACCAAAGTTCTTATGGATCGCCTTGTTCCGGTACTCTCCAGGTGGCCGGGGGTCGAATGTGTTACCCTGAACGAGGCGGCCCTGCCCGATACCCTGCACCCCTATTTTGCCCTGATTCTGGACGTATTCTACGCCAAAGCCATTCCGTTTCCGGAGGACAGGAGAAGTCAGTACGGGGAAGACATAGCGGCTTTTGAGACCACGAACCAGGAGAAGAAGGACCGGTTTTTGGCGGGAGATTTGCCGGTGCGTATTGAGTATAAATCCCTTGGCCAGATAGAGGAACTGGTTTCTTTTTTGGATGTCAAGCGGGAATCAATATGGCTTATCAAAGATTCGGGGACTTACGGATTTTACCGCCTTGCCCAGGGAGAAGTTCTCTTTAACCGTTCCGGCTGGATAGACAAGATACGAGGCCGGCTTTTTGCCCCGGAAGATGAATTCTGGGGCCGCCTGCGGGAGGCCAACCAGTCCAAAATGGAACATTTTTTAAGCGATCTTGGGGCCGCCCTGATACAGGAAGACAATTTTTATTACCTGATTTCTTCCGCGTCTTTTATAAAATATGCCTGTCTTACCCTGTTTTGTTTGAACCACCGGTTTGAACCTTCCCACCGGGCCTATTACAAGCAGGTGAGGGAACTGCCGGAACTGCCGGAGTCTTTTCCCGCCCATCTCGAAATTTTTCTTAGCGGGGACCCGGAAATTACTATGGAACGGAAGTACGCTTTGGCGCAGCTTATTGCCCGCACTATTGTAGTGATGTAGATGAGCGGCGGCGCGGTATATTGTCTATGAGTCGATTTTTCTCTTTGTGTGTAACGGGATGCCGTGCTCTTTTTTGGGCCGGGCTTGTCCTTGCCGCGGGTTGTACCGCTTACAAACAGCCTGCGGCCTTTTTCTCCGCCGCCGGCGGCCCGGTATTGTACGGCCTTTCGCCGGATGCCGCCGCAGGCCGCGTGGCATTTGCCGGGTCCGCCGCACTCAAGTATGTATTTGAGCCTCCCCTGGACCTTCCCCCGGATTTTTCTCTTGAGGCCGGTTACCGCATTGTCCTGCCCGGCGGGGACACCCTTGCCGCCGGACGTAATATGGCGGGCGCCTACCGGCTGGTGCTGGAAACAGACCCGGCCTTGCCCGGCGCGGGGTCCTGGGAACTGCCCCTGGACGCCGCTTTTTTGGGGCTGTCCGGCGGCAGCGCTTTCCGTTACGCGATCCCCGTCGGAACAGAGCCTCTAAAGGAACTGCGTATCTCCCTTCTTGCCCACAACGGGGACCGGGAGAAAGCCGGAAAGCCGGAGCCGGACGCTCCCATTCTGGAGCTTTACTCCCTGCACCTCGTTCCCCGATGGTTTGGATATTCCCTGGAAAAAGACGTTCTGGCGGCTACCCCTTTTGTGTTTGTTTCCCCCGGCGACTTCTGTTTTCCGGTTATCGATCCTCCCGACGCCTTTAAACCCTCCGCGCCGGTTGCTCTGTCTTTTCGGGGAGCCTTGGGCAAAGCGCGGATCCGCGCCGGGGAGAACCGGTTTATCTTTACGCCCGGCCCGTCTTTTCCGGACATCGTTTTTCCGCCGGCCACGCTGGGCGGGGGGCTCTATCCGGCGGTCGCTTCCGGCGACGCTATGGGTTTGCCCGGAACCACCTTTTTGACGGAACTTACCGGCGTCCTCGTTGGGGGAGACCCCATTCCCTCGGACCCCGGCATCATTTTGGCCTATCCTCAGACAGCCTGGCGGGAAGCCCGGTACGAGTTTTTCCGGTGGCCCGCCTTTTCCCGTATCCTCATCTTTGATACCGCCGGTTACGCAGTTCAGGATCGGCTCTTTAAGCGCATCGCCTTTTTTGTCGAAAAGCGGGATTTCCGGGGCCGTCTGGTCTCTGACGGGGAACTTGAGGGACTTCACGGCTGGAACGCCCACGATTACCGGGCGGAAGATCTGGCCCGTTTCTTTGAAGCCGCCCGGCAGGAGGATTTTCCCTTGCTGGATGAAGAACGGGAGCTTCTGTCTATTCTTCTCCATAACGGCATAGTTACTTGCGCTCCCTCCGGAGAAATACAAACCGGCGAAGGGGTGGTTCTTTCCATTTCCCAGGAATCTGCGGATCATCTTCGCCACCGCTTTATGATTCACGAGGGGTTCCACGGCATCTTTTTTATGGACGGGGAATTTAGGGAATTCAGCCGCCGCCGCTGGGAAAACCTGGACGCCGCCGCCAAACGGTTTTTCCGTTCATACCTGGATTTTCTGCGGTATGACCTCGAAGACCCCTATCTTGTGGTAAACGAATTTATGGCCTATTGCCTTCAACAGCCGGTCTCCCTGGCGGGGTCTTATTTCGGCGAAAACCTGCCGCTTCAACTCTACTCGTCCTGGCGCCGTTCCGCCCTGCCGCCTGCCGAAGAATCCGGCGGGGAGCGTTCCTGGCCGGCCCTGGCCCGCGTTTTTGCACAGGAAGCCGAAGCCTTTTCTGCTTACGTTGCCCTGCGCTGGGGCCTTGCCGCCGGCTACATCAGCCCGGTAACAGTAGAATAAGCGGAGGCCGCAAGCCGGAAGGAAAAGACGGTATACGGAGCCTTGACAAGTTTCCGCGCCGAAATACCGCCGCCGGTGTAAAAAAGGGTATTGACATTTTTTTTGAGTGCGAATATAAAAGGAGATGTATTGCCACCTTAGCTCAGTTGGTAGAGCAAAGGACTGAAAATCCTTGTGTCTAGAGTTCGATTCTCTGAGGTGGCATTTTGTAGTTCCATTCCTTGATAAGGAATCCGGTGGTTCATCTTCTTTCGGCGTTTCAAAATCTTTTACAGGCGGGGCTTTGGCAGGCAAATCCGGCCTAAAAGGGGAAGCCCCCGCGCCGTTGGGAGACCTTTTTACTGCGATCAGCCTTTTTGTTCTTACCGGCAGATTGTTCTAAATCATAAAATTTTATAGTATACGAGGACCGCGCTTGACAGCACGATTTGGAGGAATTTGATGAATCAGTGGGACAAGAACCGCTATGCGGCCCTGACGGACGATGACGATGAACAGGACGAAGAAGAAGAACCAAAGGAACCGGGGGTTGACCCGCTTTTGAATAAGATGCTCAAGACCCGGACCATCCTGCTTTCCGGGGAAATAAAAAAGGACCTGGCCGAAAAAACCATACGCCAGCTTTTGCTCCTGGAAAACATGGGGGATGAGCCGATTCGTATTTTTATTGATTCGCCCGGCGGAGACGCCGATGCGGGATACGCCATTTTCGACATGATCCGCTTTGTAAAACCGCCGGTCTGGACCATAGGCATGGGCCTGGTGGCAAGCGCCGCCGCCATTATCCAGCTTGCCGGCCCCGCGGACCGGAGGGTGGGCCTGCCGAACAGCCATTACCTTATCCACCAGCCTCTTTCCGGCATACGGGGAGTCGCCACGGACATAGAAATCCACGCCCGTGAACTGGACAAGCTGCGGGAGAAGATCAACCGCCTTATTGCGGAGGAAACCGGCGTTTCCTATGAACAGGTAGAAAAAGATACCGACCGTGATTACTGGATGAACGCCGAAGAAGCGGTAAAGTATGGTTTGATTTCACGGATAGTAACCTCCCGCGGGGAACTGTAAACCGGGATTAGCGCACAAAGCTGCCGGCGCAGACCGTACCGCAGGCGTGTTTTTGATATTCCAGCCCGCAGGCCCGGTTCTGCCGGGGTCCGGGCGTATCAAATCCCTCCGCTTTTAGTTGAGAGAGGCTGTTTGTACGGTCTCGTATTGCCGGGTAAAGTATTCGATCTTGCAGGTTACCTTTTCCAGGTGTTTTTGCATCTCCGCTATCTGGCTTTCTACCGCCGTTTTGTGTTCCCGGAGCAGTCCGCACCGTTCAAGCAGAGTACCGTCTCCCTGTACGCTCAATTCCACAAAGTTTTTTATCTGTTTGATGGACATACCCGTATTTTTAAGGCAGCGGATAAGGGCGAGCCATTCCAGGTCGTCCTCGGTGTACCGCCGGATTCCGTTCCGGCTCCGCCCGACACTGGGCAATAAGCCTTCGTTTTCATAATAGCGCAGTACATGGGGAGGCAAATTCGTCTTTTCCGACACCTGCTTAATGGTAAAAAACATGGTTCCGCTCCGTATTTGTGTTCAGATGTACCTGAGTATAGTCCGAAAATCCGGGATGTAAAAGAACCCGCCGGGGACGCCGGTTTGGTCTGCAAATCCGGTATATTTTTTATATCGGGGCCTGCCCGAAACCCGCCTTCCGCAAGTTAAGGAGGGGGCAGCCGTCCCCGGAGACTCCCGGCTCCGGAGGAGACGGACGGCTCCGCTGGAGCCGGACGGTTCCCGTCCCAAAACAGATTAATTCGGTTCAGAAGGGAATTACCGGGTATCCGGGAGCGGGCGCCGGGTGTCCGGGAGCGGGCGCCGGGTGTCCGGGAGTGGAAATCGGGTCACCGAGGAGCGGGCGCCGGGTGTCCGGGAGCGGGCGCCGGGTATCCGGGAGCGGGCGCCGGATGTCCG
>JAITBO010000363.1 GCA_031283505.1 Treponema sp.
CAAGTAAACGTCTGTTATACAGAAGCCCAAAGGCGGACCCTCGGGGAGCTTCAGGAACTGATAAAACAACTTCTGAAAGCCGACAGGGATTTGGAATCCTTCCTGAAAGATTATTACCAAGCTGATGAAGATGTTCAAACCCTTAGAGAGAAGGTGAAAGAAGAAGGCGGGGCTGCGGAAGTGGATGTTCAGGCGGTGGACACGGAATTCGGGACCATAAGGCAGATGGCTAAGATGACCATAGGCCGCCAAGGGAATCATTTCCCTGTGCTGACTTCCGAATATTTCCGGTGCGGTCCTAATGATGTGGCAAGCCGGGAAAACGTGATTTCCCGGCTTGCCTGGATAGAAAGCATAGACCCGGAAGCCTTCTGCCGGGTTTACAAAAACCGGCTCAACCGTATTGTCCCCTTTGTGGTTCTCCTGCCAACCTATGGCGATACCGGGGTATGCTGGGAGCCTTTTGACCGTTACAACCGGGCAACCAGCCGGGGCCGCATCGCCCTGCCCATGTATTCCAAGAGCCTGACTGTGGCCCTTCTCTCCGCAGTCGCAGACCTCCGCTGGCAGGTAGCCAAGGAAAAGGCTTCGTTCTACTGGATGGAAGAGGGCCTGACGGGGAATTACTATCAATGGTTTAACGCCCAGAAGCTCAAGGGCGATGTAAAAGAATACTTTATTCAGGATTACACCATCTGGATGATCAAAGAAAGTGAAGGAACCCAAAAGCTGGACAAGGAAATCAGGGGAATTTTCTGGCGGCATATGCCTTTTGCCCAACCCGTAAAGGAAAAGCTCAAGGCCCGCAGTTTTACCTATCAGGAACTGTACCAGCGGGATGTTAACCGCTCCCTGTCGGACGGATATTAAGCCTGGGGGAACTAATCTCTCCGTACCGGCGGTCTGCGGCCTCCAAAGATTGGGTCAAAATGTTCCCCTACACTCACCTTCTTCACGAATATCTTCAGGACAAGCCGGTATACGGCAAACGAAACGGCGATAGCGCCTATAAAAATGACCGGAATTGCCCAGGCCGCAACCTTACTCACCGCCGATTCAGACAGTCCGGGTATGATGACAAAAGTAAAGAAAAATAGCAATGCCAGAAACGTGATTATAGTGATCAGGATGTTGAATACCGTTGCGGCCAGAATAAAAAGCAACGTATTGGTTTTTTTACTCATGTTTGTGGCCTTCCGCGCTTTGTTTTGAAAAAAGTACGGTAAAAAGGAACAGGAAAACACTTACCACCACGCTGGCATCGGCAATGTTGAAGGTCGGCCACCGGTCAAACCCGAAAAGGCCGTAAAATTTTACGCTGATAAAGTCAACCACCCCCTCTGGCCGGAATATCCGGTCTATAAGGTTCCCGGCCCCGCCGCCTATTATTCCCGCAATGGCCCAACGCTGCAAATTGTTCAATTCACGGGAAGTAAAATAGTACCAGAAAAGAAAGCCAAAGACCGCCAGGGGCAGGATAACGAACAAAATGGTTCTGAGGCCATCAGGCAGATTATACCCCAAGCTAAAGGCAATCGCCTTGTTGCGGACATGGATTATCCACAGGAGATCGTTATTGAACACATCCTTGATAAACGAACCGTCCCGGGGCCAATGGCGTACAATAAACGATTTAACCGCCTGATCCGCCAGAATCAAAAGGCCGGTTAATATAAAAGGGAGGGTATGCCATTTGTTTATAGACATGATTCATTACTCCGTATCATAAAGTCATTCACTCTGAACTACAAGCCTGTAGGCACATCGATAAATTCAACATCCGCATTCAGTTCGGCGGCGCATTTTTCCATGACCCTGCGCGCTCCCCATACCTCGGTGGAATAGTGCCCTCCGGCTATCATGTTGATACCTCCCTCCAGTATCTGGTGGTAGATGGTGTGGGAGGCTTCCCCCGTGACATAGAGGTCAACCCCCTCCTCTATGGCCTGGCTCGCTTCCCCAGCGGCCCCACCGGAAATCACTGCGGCGGTCCGGCATTCTTTCTTCCCAAAGGGGAAAACTCCCAAAGGCGGACGGCCCGCAAAGGCGATCCGGTTTACCGCTTCCTCCATGGTAAGGGGCTTGCCGAATGTTCCTTTATATCCTATTTTGCGGCCGTGATACGAGCCGAAAGGTTCGGGGTTTTCGATGCCCAAAAGTTCCGCCAGGGCCCCGTTGTTTCCCAATTCCGGATGCTGATCCAGCGGTAAATGCACCGCGTAAAGGGCCAGGTTTTCCTCCAGCAGGAAGCGCAACCGCTCCCGGTGGCCGCCTTTGACGGCCAGGGGATCGCCCCAAAAAAGTCCGTGATGCACAAAGAGTAGCCCCGCTCCGGCGGCGGCGGCCCGTTTAAATGTTTCCAGATTCGCGTCCACGGCAAAGGCTATTTTTGCGAATTCGGCTCCATCGTTGTCCACCTGCAAGCCGTTGAGGGAGGGATCAATCGCGGCAAAACCTTCAATATCCAGGAGACTGCGAAAAAAGGCGTCCAGGGTACGGGTTGTCATAGCTTACAGTATAGACCCTTTCTTTAGGGAATTCCAGGCGGCGTTGGCCTCAATATGGAAGTTCCGGGCCGAAAGTGGTTTTCGGGACAGGACTGTCCTTTCCGTTCCATTTGGGACTGGGGTGTCTTCCAGGATCGTGGCGGCGAAATTGGTCATTAGCGCGGCTGTCTCTTTGGGCCCGTGGATTCCCCTGGTAAGGCCCCCTGATGATGGCGCCTTGCCGCCGGGCCGAAGGAAGGGGTAGATGGGGTACTTCTCCGGTATGTCGGAATAGTCCAAGGGCCCCGCCCCTGCCGCCGCCACCAGTATTGCCGGCACTTTGGTACTGCGGAACACCCTGAGTATCGCCGCATACCAGTTTTCCCGATGACGAGGTTCCTCCACCATGTCGGAGAGGATGAAGCAGACCGGTACACCCGGACGGGGAACCTCCCCTATGCCGGTGAGCTTTCGGGACCGCAAAGCCGCTGCCCGGCTGCATATCCCCGACCAGACGGCAATGAACCAGTTGTCATGGGGAGGCGGCGCGGTTGGCGCTTCCTCTCCGGTCAGGACCGAGAACAGGGAACTTTCCACGGTGATGATGCCCTTTACTGCCGGATACCGTGCGGCGAAGTCCGGAGGACCGCTGAGTTCCAGGAGGGCCGCGCCTCCCGCGTCGTAGCCCACCAAAAACACCGCCGACAGATCCGTCTCCGCCAGGGCCGCCCGCAGAGCCGCTTCGTGCATCCCAGAACCCGACAGCGGTCCGCTTTGCCTGAGCAGACCGAGGAGGAACACGATATCCTGCCGCCGCCCTTCTTCCAGGGAACGCCCGATGACGTTTGCGGACACCGTTGCCCTTCCCCGGCTTTCCGCCCTGAACAGCCGCGACCACCCGATCGGGGACAAGGCATATCTTTTGCCCTCCGGTCCCACCGCCGGTGAATCGAAACCTCGCCTGGAATAGGCGGCTACTGTGAACCCCGCGTCCCGGAGTTCTCCACAGACCCGGTCGATAACCGTGACCGATCCGGAAACCGGCGGGATCAGGATGAGAAAGGGCTTCAAGGCCCTCGCATCCCCATACGGACCCGAACCATCCTGCCGGACCGCGCCGTTTTCGGCTTCTCTGTCGTCATAACCACTGTAAATCCGCAAAAAAAGCTCTTCCCCCCGTTCCTCATCCCTAAGCGTCACCTGAGTTACCCCCGCCTCAAGCAGGGTGGAATCCATGACCGGCGCGAAAACCAGGGCGATCCCCAAAACGGAGACGAGCAGGGCAAACATGACTGCCCGAGGAACCGGATTCTGCCCCAAAAAATCGCCGTCCCGCGAGTGGTTCAGCAGGGAAACAAGGGCGGACAGATCGAAAAGGACGCAGAAAAATCCGTAAATCAGCAATGGAACACATTCCGGGCGGAAACCGTAGGCCGGGAAAAGGGCGATAATTATCCCCAGGGCCAGAACCGGGAGCCATACCAGGCCCTCCAGAGTCCGCAGTCTCTTGAAAAAGGGCCGGATAAGGGAAACAGTGATAAAAAACCCGGCCAATAGTTCCGGAATGATAATTTCCTGCATTGCATACCCGCTTGTACGACGCTGTTTTGATCGCGAGATTTTGAATAACCGGGAGAAGTATACCGTATTTTCGGCTATTCAGTCACCTGTAATCGTTCAATTGCTTTACACGGAGGGAATGACCAATGACACCGTTAGCGGGGGCGTTGCAGGGGTAATGTGGCCGCGAAAGCGGCATCCCCTCACAGAGGGGCTAAACTCGATCTACAGAAATACAGGCTGTCAAATCCATACTAATTCCTCAAAACTAAGACGAAAATGAAGAAATCTAACCACGGAGGGCACGGAGTTTCACGGAGAAATAAAGAATCCCCGGAGCAAGCTCCGGGGTATTAAACCAAAAGAAATTTAATGAAACTTAAAAATCCACCGCCTATGGCGGTGGTCATGTACTGACGGCTATGCCATTAGAAAAGCAAGAAGGTCGAGCGAAGGATATTAAGAAGAAATTTCATGCAGAGGCGTAGCAGAAACCAATTTCAGCATGAAGTATAAGTTGAGTGGAGATCAGTAAAAGCAGGAAGGTATTTTAGGCCCCTTATAGGGGCCTATCCATTCAAGCCACCACCTTTGGTGGTGGTTGTTGACTAAAAGGTTTATTGGCAAATATGATATTCAAAAAATATTTTAATAAACATCCCAAATACCCTGTTGAGACAGATGAAAAAACAGGTTCAATAGAATTTGTGGCAACAAATAAAAAATACAGGAAGAAAGGTATAGCGACAACAATAATGGAATACATTTTTTCGTTAAATACATATGAAAAATATATTCTGGAAGTTGCGGATACGAATGAACGGGCGTATAATTTATACGAAAAATTAGGATATAGAGAAATATATAAAATAAAACAAAAGTTTTCAAAAATGATAGGAATAAATTATTTGGTTTATATGATAAAATAAAAAATGGTAAAAAATATAAAGACAAAACCAACTGCGCATAACAGG
>JAITBO010000368.1 GCA_031283505.1 Treponema sp.
CCTGAGTTTGGTCCTTGCCCGAAACGGAACGAAACCATTATTATTAAAGCATGACAATTCCCTGTTATCCTGATTTTACGCCTATGGTTCGGGAATTAAAATCCGAAATGCACCCCCATCTGTCTCTGACTCCGGACGGCGTTTCGGAATATACGTTTTCCAACCTGTATCTTTTCAGGAACCGGTATAACTACAAGGTTTCGCGGACGCCGGAAGGGATTCTTGTCATTTCCGGGGAGCGGGGGGACAAGCGGTTCTTTATGACGCCTTGCGCGAGTCCGGGCCGGGAAATTTTGGAGGAGCTTTTCAGGACCCACGATTACTGGAAGGGGATAGGCGAGTCGCTGGTCCGTCCCGGCCAGGGGGATTGGGGGGCCTGGGGGATAGAGATTGCCGAAGACAGGGACAATTTTGATTACCTCTATCTGAGAACGGATTTGGCGGAGCTTGCGGGGAAGAAGTACCACAAGAAGCGGAATTTGGTCCATGCTTTTACCAACGCCTACTCCCATTCGGAAGCGCCGATTTCGGTGGAGCATATCCCCGATGCGATGGCCGTGCTGGATCGGTGGCGGGAGGACAAGGGCGAAGACGGGGATTACGCGGCGGCACGGGAGGCCCTGGAGTTGTTCGGGACCCTGAAGATGAAGGGGGTCATCTACTACGTGGACGGGAAGGCTGCGGGCTGGTGTCTGGGAGAAAGTCTTGCCAGGGGCCGGATGTTCGCCATTCACTTTGAAAAGGCCATAGACGAATACAAGGGCATCTATCAGTTTATGAATCAGGCTTTTGCCGCGGGGCTGCCCGCGTATTACCGTTACATCAACCGGGAACAGGACCTGGGGGACGAAGGGCTCAGGCAGGCGAAGATGACTTACCGGCCGGCGGGGTTCGTGCGGAAGTATGTCGGCAGGAAAACTGGTCAGGTAAACTCCTAACTTTGCGTGACCTGCCGGGCGGTTCAATTGTCGGGCTTGACAATTCCGGCTGTTTCCCTGAAAATAAGATATTCGGTATTGGATGTGCGTAATGATGGAACCACAGAGGAGCGTGTTTATGGTTGCCGGTATTAATCAAAAGCTTTCTTGTATAGATAAATCCCGCAGACTTATCTATTCGAGCGGGCGGTCCATAGCAATTACCCCCCCCCCCCACACACACACACACAATAGATAGATTTCTCCGCCGACTTACCGCCTGTAGTATTTTTCTTTATAGGACATACCGCGATTCTTCATGACTATCCCTATCATGGGACTCGTATTGCCGCGGACTTCCGGTTCGATGCAACATGGGTCATTACGCCATCTATAATTCCCGCGTTGACGGGATTAAAATTAAACGGAGGTTATATATGAAAACCAATCGGAAAGTAAAAGTATCGGTTATTGCCCTGATAATGGCAGGGCTTTGCGGCGTCATCCTGTTTTCGGGCTGTCCGGGCGCCGGGGTGGAAAACGGAGACGAGACGGGGGGCATCACGGGAAAAGCCGCCTTTAGCGGCGACGGTTCCAACGCGAGGATCATCGTCACCATAGAAAGGGTTGAAGGAGGCCGGGCGGTATCCCTGATTGAAAGAGAAGCGGGACGGGCGGTAACAAGCGCGGGAACTAAAACTACCACCGACGCGGACGGAAACTTTACTTTTGAAGAAGTTCCTCCGGGGAACTACACCGTCTACGCTTCTTCCGGGGATTCAAAGGAAAAGGCTATCGCCCTGGATGTGTCGGTGGCTGCCGGAAGGACCGTCACGGTGGAAGGGCTGGAACTGACCCCCGTGGGCCATTTATCGGGGACTATTACGGTAGACAATAAAACTACGGGCAATCTGGGAACCCTGGTTTTTATCGCCGGGACTTCCTATATGGCTCTGACCGACGATGCGGGCGCTTTTACCATCAGCGATGTACCGGTAAAAAGCGGCTATTCAATCGTGGTGTCCAGGGACGGCGCGAGCGGCGTCTGGAGAAAAGCGGATGTTAAAAAGGGGGAGACTACCAATCTGGGGATCAAAAATATAGACCCCAATAATCCGGATACTATAGCAGGACTCCGTATCATCTATGACGGGAACCATTACGATTCCGGTACGCTGCCGGTGGATACCGAAATCTACGAAAATGGTGATTCTGCACAGGTAAAGGAAGCGGATTCTTTTGAACGGGAAGGCTGGGCCTTCGCGGGATGGAACACCAAGCCCGACGGGACCGGAACGGCCTATTTCCCCGCTTCCTGGCATATAACCGACAGATACAACACTGACGACAGGACTCCTGTCGAGGGAGACCCTTTAGACAGGGACAAGGTAACCTTTGAGGACAGCGATATTACCCTCTACGCGATATGGGCCATCTGTAACTTTGATGTCTTAAAAGACGCAAAAGGGGATCTTTCGGCAACTATTAGTTGGCATACGGATGCGGCTATAGGAAGACAATATCTTGAAATCCCGGCCTCTATTAACACCATACTGGTTACCGCGATTAAACCGTGGGTTTTTAAGGATTGTCGGTTGGCCAGAGACCTCGTTATTCCCGATACGGTTACATCGATTGGGGATTTTGCATTCACCGGGATGCAATGTTTGGAAACCATAACGTTATCGAAAAACATAAAAGAAATCGGCTATGGTGTTTTTTATAATACCTACAGTGTTCAGCAGGTAACTCTGGGAGACGACGTTATTTTTAGCTCTTCTAATTCCGACAACGAATGGGCTACCCCTCCTGAGTGGAAAACAAGTTTTATCCGGGACTATGAGGCAGGGGGCAAAAAAGCAGGAACATATAGACAAGACAACGGGTCGTGGACTCTGATAGAGTGATCTAATCCCTTCGGCTGGTTCGGGGGCTGTCCGAAATTCGGGCAGCCCCTTTATGCTTAAATATCTTCTGCGTTATTTGGTATTGCAAAAGAAAAGGCAGGTTATCATGCGACAGCCTGCCTATTGCTTTCAACAAAACCGGATTTTACTGATAATCCGCTACACTGGGATCCTTCGGGGAAAGCCGTGACAAAATAGTAAAGCAACAGGGCGGGCAGTACGAGTACCAAAAACGAGAGTCTGACTTCCGTTCCTTGCGCTTATTTCCCTCATGCCGCCTTTCCTTATTGAGATTCTTTCCAGGTATCAAAAACCTGCTGGATTTCCCGGGCCACCTCGACAGGCGTCTTGGTTCCCATGCCGATTTCCGCAAGGCCGTCATTGAGGGGATTAAAAATATCACTGTGGAAAACCCCGTCGATAACTGCCGTTTGAACATCGTACTCCCCGCCCAGGCCGGCGGCGGCAACCTGTATCGGTTCGAGGGTAAGAACACTATAGTCAATATCGGTGCGGGTAGGAGTCGCTATGCCGCCAGCCGCCACCCGGCGGGTTTCAGTCTCTTGCCCTACAAGCCACTTGATCAGTTTCCAGGCGGCTTCTTCTTTTGCCGATCCGCCAGAGATAGAGGCTTTTATGCCAAACCCTGCGCCAAGTATACCCGACGTGGACCTGTTGAGTTTGGCGCCCTTAATACCAGGAAACACGGTAACAAGAATATTCTTCTGTCTATCCGGGCTTATCAATGCCTGACCGGTCGATATATCGGTAACAAAGGCCCCGACCCGCCAGTCACCATCTATCATATAAGCGCCTTTATTGGTGGAAAAAAGTCCCGGCGTATCGCCATAGGCGACTCCCAGGGAAGAAACGGAAAGTACCCCGTCGTCATAGATGGTTTTTACAAATTTAAGGGCATTTACAAAATCCGGATCGGTAAACTTCGCCTCTCCCGAGAGGATCTTCTTCTCCCAGCCCAGTCCGCCAAAACGACCTGCCAGCATGGAGAAAAGGCAAGACTGCATGACCCAGGAGTCTCTATTGGCCATAATGACTGTTTCATAACCCTTTGCCTTCAATATGGGAACCTGGTCCTTTAATTCGGCGTATGTTTTTGCCGGAGTAAGGCCGCAATCATGCAACACTTCGAGATTTCCATAGAATACATGGCTTGAAGTAATAGCCACAGGAAGCATGGCTACATACCCGGCGCTTTGATTAACAGGATCAATCGCCGCAGACAGGTAAACGCTCTCCAAACCGTCCCGTTCGATAAAAGGACCCAGGTCTTTAAGCAGGCGGTTTTGATGCAGGCTGGCCGACCTTCCTGACGGCCAGACATAGAGTACGTCGGGAAGTTTTCCCGTAGCGGCATACACTTCAACCTTGTTGTGATACGGTTCGTTGTAAAGGTCTTCCCGGACAACCTGGATGTCGGGATTGGCCTTGTCAAACGCGCCCCATACCATTTCTACTTCATTGGCGCTGTTCGCGCTGGTCATGTCAAGATAATTTAAAACAGAAAGCTTTACTTTTCCCGAAGCCTCGCCGTCATTTTTTTTGCAGCCTCCCGGGACCAGCACAGCGATTACGACAGCAAAAAGCAGCGTAATATATCTTCTTTTCAGATTCATACACTCCTCCATCTTGACCTATGGTAGCTTACTTTCTTTTAGCTGTCAAGAGAATTATATCATATATATTTTTGTAATACAAATGTTTTTTTTGCTTTTCTGGGATTTACCCCCAATTTAATGCAATAAATACCAGGATCAGCTAAAAAAAAATTAGATCAAAAGAATATTTTTTTGTTGACATATTAAGCCTTGTAAGAATAGTATGGAAAGAGCGTTATGTGTATAAAAGTTGGAATGGAGCCCCGCAATGATGACACTGATTAAAAACGCTCTTGTCGCGGACGGCAGCGGGAAAAAGGCTTTTACCGGAGATATTCTGATCAATGGGGAATGTATTGAAGTCATCGCCCCCGATCTTGGTACTATTCCGGGAGCGGTATGTATTGCCGCCAATGGGCTTTACGCTGCGCCGGGCTTTGTCGATATTCACCGTCATGGAGACCTTACTACTGCCCCCCGCGTTGCAGGAAGGAGGCATAGAAAAAGTCCTTGAAAGACTGGGGGAACCGGCTATACGGGCCGAAACTGCGGCAGCCCTAAAAACCGGACAGAGCCTTCTGGGACAACCTGGCCCTCGATCTGGGCTGGGACAGGATAGTCATAGGCCGGGGGCCGGAAAGCGGGAAAACTATTGCGGAAATTGCGGCGGACCGCAGTCAAAGCGGTGAGGAATGCGTCTTCGAACTTTTGCTGGAAAACCGGGGGAATGTTCCTGTTATTCTTTATTCCATGTGCGAGGAAGATGTGGAAACGATACTGGCGGAACCCGGCGTTATCGTTGCTTCAGACGCTCTCTATCCCGAAGACGGGGCGGTCCATCCCCGCCGTTACGGCGCTCAAGCCCGTTTTCTTTCCCGTTATGCCGGCAGGAAAGGCTTTGAACAGGCGCTGCAAAGTGTTACCGCCCTGCCTGCGGAACGTTTCGGGTTTAAAGAGGGGATTATTACGAAAAGACGCCGCCGGTTACGGGACACTGCGGATTATACCAATCCGGCGCGTTTACCGGAAGGAATCGTCATAGCAATGGTTGCGGGCCGTCCGTCGTTTCCTGACAACAGAAAAAAATATAACGCCGGGGGTAAACTGCTCCTGGCTCAAAAAGGGTAAGCGGGTATGGAAAAGATAAACGATGAACTGCCCAACCTGAAACGACTGGTGCAGATGCTTGCGGCGCAATTCGGCCATGGTTCGGAGATCGTCCTCCACGATTTATCGAAAGATTACAGTCATACTATTGTAGCCATAGAGAACAACTGGATTACTGGCCGCAATGTGGGGGATGGCGGTACCAATTTGGGACTGGAAGTGCTGCGGAATCCTCCCAATACCAACGGGGATCTGTACAACTACTTTAACAAGACCCCGGAAGGACGTATGCTGCGCTCATCGACCTTCTACTTCCGTAACAGCGAAGGCAAGGTCATAGGTTCTCTCTGCATAAATACCGATATTACTTCGATGATGGAAGTGCAGGACCGGCTGCAAAAAATAACGATGATACCGCCGAATCAAGAGGTCAATGAGGTCTTCGCCAATAAAGTGGAGGATCTGTTTGATTATTTCATCAGGGAAAGCCTTGCCCGGATAGGCAAAGACGTTTCCGATATGACAATGGATGATAAGCTTGAAGCGGTCAGATTCCTTGACAGCAAAGGATTTTTTCTTATTACCCATTCAAGCAACGAAGCCTGCAAATTTCTTGGTATATCAAAATTTACGTTGTATAAATACCTCGGCATAGTACGCGGGAAGAATGTTGAATTGTCCGGTAAAACTACGCCGGAAGAGGAAATTAAAGAATGAATATCGAAAATGAACTGAAAGATCTGGGCATAAATTTGCCGGAACCGCCGCTGCCTGCCGCAAGTTATACTCCGTGTAAACAGACAGGAAATCTGTATCATTCCGAACCATGCCTGCATCATCCCCAACCTTTGCGATGAAATATATACGTTCCGAAACGGACGTTTTGAGGGAGCCATACCGGTGGACACCAGAGGAAAAAACAGATAAAGATAATTCACTGAGCCGTAGGCTCTTGGAAAAACCGGTCAAAAACCCGGTTTTTCCAGTAAATCCAAGGAAGCAGTTCCAAAAACTGAAGTTTTGGAACAGCCTCAAATAGCAGAGACAAACCGGGTATCATTCCGAAATTTCAACGTAAAAGTTCGTGTCTGTTCAAGTGGTTCGTGGTTAAACTGAGAACTGTTGCCGCAGAACACCGCCGGACAATGTTAAAAATGGC
>JAITBO010000370.1 GCA_031283505.1 Treponema sp.
GGGGCCTGAATATCCTCATCCGGTACTATATAGGCAAGCTGCCAATTGGTAAGTTTCACCGGCGCCCATATAACATATACTTCCATAGTCCGGTCCGCCGTCCGGATCGTTGAACGTCCGCCACCACTAGACCGGGACTTCATTTCCGCAAGAATCAAGTCCGCATTACTGCCCAGGAAAGCTGCCGTGTCGTTTTCGTTTTGCTCGTTAAGTCCCGGAGCGGAAACAATCCCGGTCCCTTTTCCGTCTTCTCCCGCCTCGTTATTAAGAAGAACCGCATAGCCGCTCTTGGCGACCACAGTTTCCCTGATACTTTCATCCAGATCTTCAATTTTTATATCTATTCCCACGACCCCCGCGAATTCCCCCTCCTTATTTGAAAAAGGGATAGTTATAGATATGGACAGCCCCCGTCCGGCCATATCACGGTAGGCATCGGATATATACATCCCGTTCCTGTCGCGGGCGGCCCTGTACCAGGGGCGATCCCGAAGTACCGATGCGGGGAGGTAGGCCTTAAGCGCGGCATCCCTGTCATACTGAATATTCAGCCCGGATTCGGTTGTCACATAAATAGTAGAAATAGCGGGCGTAATTTCCATGAGGATCTGATTTATCCGTTCCAAGTTACCCAAAAGGTAAGCTTCCTCCAGAAGGCCTGCCTGGACAAGATCATCTTCGACATACTGCATATCGGGAATCTTTCCCGCTTCAATAAACCAGTGGAGCCGCAGTTCCCCCGGGGGGACTTCCCGCTTGCCTGGAATCTTTATGAGACGAAAATCTTCTTTGCCGCTGTAAATTTTTTCGATATAGCCTTTCAGCATTACTACGGCATCACCCACCACCTGAAGCTGCAGATCAATAATATCGCTTTCAGCCTGCACCAGTTCGGAAATATCAAGGAGAACCTGATCCCGAAGGGACTCGCTACCGCTGCCCGCCGCGGCGGAGCCAATGTTGTTATTGCTCTCTATGGTTAGGTCCCGAATCTTCAGAAGACTCATAAGGGAAGTAGCGCCGCTGGCCGCAAGTGAAACGAGGCACACCAAAAGAAAAGCCTGTAACATTTTTGTCATAATAGATTTCTTTTTCATGGGTTCCCCTTTATGCGCTGCTCTGTCTTTCCAATAGAATCGTCGTGTTATTTACCCCAAAGGTATTACGGTAATCGATATTACGGGACAGAGCCAAAAGCATTTTTATTCCCATAGCTTTAGCCTCTTCCATTTCGCCTGAATTTCTTGCATAATCTATGGGGTTGGTATTTTTTCCGCTGTTGCGAATCCGCAGTATGACGGTGTTTTCCCCGATAAGTACCCGTACATTTATAGTCGCCCCCTCATCGTCCGCCAGGCTTTGGTCACAGATAAGCACCAGCATCTCCTCAATGGCCAAAGATATGGCCATGGTCAGCTTTGAACCCAGCTTGTTCAGTTCACAGAAATCCGTGATTCCGGCGGAGCTTTGGGTGATGCTTTCCGGACTATTTTTAACTGAAAACGATTTGTACACTCCCGTTAATTCCGCTTCCCGGTTCACCAGAAATAAAAGGGAAAGCTGTCTATTACGGCGGCGATAAAACAGGCTCAGAACCACAGCGCTTGACAGGCAAAGGGATTCTGCGATCCAGAAGCTGTGCCAGACACCGGTTATACCGATCCGGCTTGACAGCAGCGGAGCCGTGATGACAATCCAGAGGAAAAGACGGGAAACCGTAAATATATTTGCCAAAAGAGGCCGGTTTTCAGCCAGGTATACCGAGATCAGGATGTTGTTTATAAGAGCCGGAAAAAGGCTGAGCACGAATATCCGTATGGCCGGAACCGCCGCCGCCAGCGCATCCGGCGAGGTCATGCCGAAAATTCCCGCCAACCGGGGTGCGAAGATCTCACACAGGGCAGTGTAACCAAGAATAAACAGAATACCCCATTTAAAGACCTGGGCCAGAAGCTGGAAGATACTTTTGCTGTCTTTTTCCGCCTCAAAGACTCCCACGAATTGGACGACAGGGCCCGACACTGCGGAAATAAATACCACTGCGAGGGCACTAAAAGAATCGACAAGTTTGAACGATGACAGGGCGAGGATGCCAAAGGAACGGGCAATTAACCTGTTCAGCATGATAGAAAAACTCAGTATACACAGGAATTCCATGGCGCTGGGGCTTCCGGCCACGAAGACCCTGCCCATAATCCGGGGAATATCATGCCGGTACATTTTTCTGAAAACTGACAAGGTAACGTGGAAATTCTTGCTGCCCGAGAATAGCAAGAGGGCGCCGCCTAATCCCGACGCTGCGGCGCCTGCGATAGCGGCCAGCGCCATCGCCTCCACTCCCATGCCAAAACCAACCAGGAACAGCAAATCCAGGCCTATCGTAACCACCGACTGGGTAATAAACACGAAGACGGAAGCTCTGTTGCGGCCGTCCAGCCTGAGCAGGTTATAAGCCGGATACAGAGCTATGGAAAACACTCCTCCTGCCGCAAGGATGGAAACATATCGTTTTGTCTCTACGAAAATTTCCAGAGCTGCCCCCAAGAAACGGACCAAGGGATCGATAAAGAGGAACAGAATAAAAGCCAAAACCGCCGCAATAAGCAGGCTAAGCAGGTATATGACCGTAAAAATCCTCTGGCACTCATCGAAGCGCCCATTCCCGATAGCCCGGGCGCAAAGCACCGTAGCGCCGACCCCCAAAAAGGCGCCCATCATCGAGAACAATGACTGGATCGGCAGTACCATTGCCAGCACCGACAGCGCGGTGGGTTCCAGACACCGGCCCACGATAATGGGACTGACTATATGCCCAAGTTTAGCCCCCACCAAGGCCAGCATGGACGCGAACATACACTTGCCGTACAATTTACGGATAAAAATATCATCGTCATTCACGGTTATTTACTCGATGGTCAGGACCTCGGAAAAACCGGTCATTTCAAAAATTTCCTGTATCTCCGATGAAACATTAATGATGCTCATTGTCCCGCCCTTAGCCTTGGCCGTTTTTTCACCCAACAAGAGGACCCGCAACCCTGCGGAAGACACATAGATAAGCTGTTTAAAGTCAAGCTGTATATGCTTTACTTTATCAAATTCAGGAATAAACTGTTCCTGTAATTCCGGCGCTGTGGTTGTGTCAAGACGCCCTTCCAGAGATATGGTAAGTTTTTCGCCGGCTTGATCTTTAGTTATGGTCATAAGTTTACTCCTATAAAAAGGCGGCGGTATCGCCGCTTAAATAAAGTAAGCATTAACACGAAATGGTACTGCCTACTCCTTCCGGACCAATATACATTCGTCCACCTCGGCATAGGCCTCCGTCAAGACCAGCGAATCTATATTCAGGTCACCATAAAACCAGAAAAAAGATCCATACGCCGAGCATTTTTTGAAAGCAGGGCGGAAAAACGGGCGTCCGAGGGGACAGTAACAAACTGCACGTTTTTACTCAACACCTGGCTTAACGCATCCATGAGGGCCACATTGAAACCCGCAGGTTTCCCGTCTGCGGAAATATAGTTGCAGGGAGGCAAGTCACCGCTAATACCTACCAGATTTAAACTACAAACCCCCATACCGGGAGATTTGAGAAAAAAATGCAGAAACAAGAAGATAAATACTTAACTCATCTCTTTTTTTCCAAACCTCCTGACTGCCTGTGGAACAGGACTGAAAAACCTTCTAAATACAATTTATCATTAAATACTACAAAGGTCAAGCCCTTCAATTACCAAGCATGAGCCTGTAAATTATTTTGTGTAAACGGAAAATCATAGGGGAACCCTGTCTTCCCCGTAAATGACAGCAAATTGCCCTCCAATCCCCTATCGGCATTGTCCATTTTCCGGATATGTTTTTCAAGTCCGCACTTACCGCCTTCCGGTCTTTGTACGGGACAAATCGTACCGAGTTGCGAACCATGTGGACGATACAGAGCTGAACTTCGGTTTTGGGAAACACTGCGGCGATGGCGTTGGGAAACCCGGTCAAGCCATCAACGGCGGCAAAGAGAATGTCCACGACCCCCGATTCTTCAGTCCGGTCATAATCCCCATCCAGAACGCAAACCAAAGGTTCGATGCCCCTTCGTTTTGCTCTACCCAGAGCCAGCTCTTTTTGACCGTCTAACCGTATGGCAAGCGCCACATAAATGGTTCGTAGTTAAATTTTTTCTTTTTCGTTTATATGTACCGGTTTTAGTTCCGGTTCTTGGGGGCCTTTCCCGAAAAGTTTCAAATAGCCTATACTTCCAATGATGAAAGTTCAGTTTTCCGTTTTATATGCTTTTTTGCCGGTTCCGGCTGCGGCGGCGATACTCCTTGCGGGGGCGGCGCTTTTTTCGGGATGTTACACCCTGCGCCAAGGGGCGGTTATGCTGGGCTACCTTAACCGGGCGGTCCCCCTGGAGTCCCTGGCGGAGGAAGCCGCTGTCGGGGATGGGGAATCTCCGGCGGCCTTTGCCGCGCAGGTCCGGGACATACGCCGCTTCGCCATGGAGGAGTTGGGGCTTAAAGAAAGCAAAAACTACACCCGTTACGTCGAGATAGACAGGGATTACCTAGCGGCAGTGGTTTCCGCCTGTGCAAAAGACTCCTTTACCCGCCATGAGTGGTGGTTCCCCGTGGTAGGGAAGGTTCCGTATAAGGGTTTTTTTGATCCCAAGGATGCCCAAAAGGAGCGGGAAAAGCTGAAAAAACGGGACCTGGATGTCTGGATCCGGGGAGTGGACGCTTTTAGTACTCTGGGCTGGTTTCGGGATCCCCTCTATTCCTATATGCGGAACTACCCGCCCCATCGTCTTGCCAACCTCCTCATCCATGAATTGCTCCATGCCACGGTATTCGTTAAAGGCTATGTCCAGTTCAATGAAGAATTGGCAGAGTTTGTAGGGAACGCAGGGGCCCGGCTTTATATCGAAAAGACCTACGGCGTTGATTCCGAAGAATACCGGATGATAGGGGCTTCCGATGGGGATAGCGCGGTCTTTCTGGCGTTTATCCGGAAACTTATAGCGGAACTGGAGACCGTCTACGCGGGCGAGGCGGACCGAGAGGAAAAGCTCAAGCAAAAGGCGGAGATCATCCGGGAAGCCCAGGCCCGGTTCGAGGCCGGGTACGACGCTATGTTCCAAAGCGATGATTACCGTTGGTTCGTCAAGCTGGAAGTGAATAACGCCTATCTGGAACTCTACCGGTTGTACTACGAAGAAGACACCTTTTTTAAGGATCTGTATGAACGTTCCGGCAGGGATTTACCCCGGTTTATCGCCGCAGCCAGGACCCTGAAGTCGCCCGGAAGGAAGGGCCCCAGCCTTAAAACCCAGCTTGCGGCGGCACTGGAAGCGGACAGGGGTTAGAAAAACCGCGCACCGCCGCGTACAGGGCTTTTGGCGTTCTTCTATTAGTGTCGTTCAGGAACACCGCCTCGTCAACCGCCGCAAGCGCCTGCTTCTTGCTCCGAAACGTATAGCCTAGTCCATATTCCTGTTTCAATATCCCGTTCAACCGTTCGGCATGGGCATTTTCATAACAGTGCGTCTCCTCAGTCATGCTTACCGAAAATCCGTGGGCATTGAGCTTTTCAACATACCTGTGCGAACAATACTGGCAACCGCAGTCTGAATGGTGGACCGGGAACGCACCCTTCGGGAGTTCCTTCAGCGCCATTCAAGGGCGCTGACAACCCCTTCGGCTCCAAAGGTATCCCCCGCCTCTGCATGGTTAAAGCCGGTCAACACCAGGTCTTTGACCAGATTATGAACCACCGGCAGGCGGTGTCGGGAGTTTGTTGTGTAAGGCGTGCCCGCAAGCCGGTCAGGCAACAGCGATTTTTCCTGCGGAACCTCAAAAACCGGCCCCGCATCCTTACCCCGGCCCTCTCCAGTTCCGGCCCCAGAATATGGTACAGCTTCCTGCCGCAAGCCGCAGATGTACTGGACTTTACCCCATTAGGTAGAGTCTGTCCACAAAGTCGGTTACTTTGCGGACAGACCTTGCATTTTCTCGCCTAAAATCTGCGAAAATGCGGGTTTCAAGGTGGTCTGTCCATAATGTGTCTACATTATGGACAGGCTCTAATTATGGACAGACACTAGTTATATTGGTAACATCCGGGGCTTTGACCCGCACGTCAAATCCCATGAGTTCATGGTCGTAGAGGGCCGCTTCAACATTGGCAAGGAGTTCGGGCGAGGGAAGCCCGGCAACGGAGGCGATAATAACGTCCGTGCTTCCGGGGCCGCGCGGGGTGCGGATTAT
>JAITBO010000051.1 GCA_031283505.1 Treponema sp.
AAACCAATCTAGCGGAAGTATCGGACTTCGATCCGCCGATGCCGTATACACAGTATACCCTGGACGAAAATGCGCTACAGGCAATGGCGGGTATGAAGCTGCCTAAATGCTATGTGTCGATGATACTCGGCACGCATCCGCATCCAGGCAGCATTTATCGCGAGTTGAACCGAAACAGTACCGGCGGAGTACCGGCGGTGTTTATACCAGTAACGAGGCTCAACAGGCGAGCGCGCAAAGGCGCCTGGATAACAAGCCAAGCCTCAGGCTTGACGACCATGTGCTCACACGGGAAATCACGCGTCTGTTCAAACAAGACCTGTCCGCAGACCAGATTTCAGGCGGAAGGGGGCAAAAGACTGTCGCGGCCAGATACATGGCCGTGTCTCCGTCGCTAAACGCTCGCAAATCGTTGAAGAGAAGTCCCGTGCGGGTGATTGGGAAGGGGATAGCATAGAAGGCGCCGGCAAAAACGACTACATGGCGACATTTGTTGACCGAAAGACAAAAGCGCTTCTGGCAAAGGTAATGCCGGACAAGACGGCGGCGGCCTTGAACAAGGCCGCTATCTGCGTCTTCAAGCCAATACCCGTTTAGATGCGGAACACTCTGACGCTGGACAAGGGCAAGGAATTCGCGGCACATAAGAGCCTGTCTCAATCTCTTGCGCTGGACATCTATATCGCCCATCCCTATCACTCATGGGAACGGGGACTGAACGAACACACCACGGGCTGATACGGCAGTAGCTGCCTAAAAAAACACCGTTTGATGGACTCATCCAAAAACAGCTTGGCCACATCGTTAATAAAATCAACAATCGGCCACGCAAGGTTTTAGGCTGCCTGACCCCTTACGAAATAATTCGTACTTCAAAAAAAGATCGAGAGGAAACATCTGTGATTACGGACGTAGAGTTCTCGTAGTACGCAAAGGGATACGTCTTTCCAAAGCCCCTCGTATGCACAAAATAGTTATTGCCCTCGTTATAAACTTCTGGTTCTTGCAGAGAATTATTTGGCAAACAACATCTTTCGTCCACTAACTGTTTTTTGAAGAAGTTATTTAACCACTGGAAAGCGTTTGATATGGCCTTCTTCTACATCAATTACGTTTTTGTTTGAGGGCGTCATACTTTGCGGATCACCTTAAAAATTCGAAGTTCGACAAAACAAGATGATAAACGAGAGGACAAAACATGAAATATCCACAGATTACGCTAAAGTTGACCTGTAATTCAGATTCTTTGCTTGCTTCAGGGCAGACCTTTCCCCGGAACACTTTTGGTTTGGGGCGGAAACTATGGCTGTTTTGGGATAGTGGGCGGATTGGCCCTCCTTATCCGGGCCTAGAAGGGGCAAAAAACGGGAATATGCGGGGAAAAAAGGCCCTCACCGCCTCTTCCCCATTAGAGGGTCTGACCCTGAAGTTTGATGCCACTCTCTCCCCGGTTTCTTCCCACTCCTCCTCCATCGGCTCTCCCTCCAGTATCCGCGAACCATATCTGTCACCCCAGATATGCCTCGTCCTCCCGGTTGAATGAATCGTTGTGCAAACACCTGTTTCATCCACTTCATGATTGCAGAAAGTTCCAGTCCATTCTTCGGCTTAATATAAAACCTAAGCAGGTCATCCTCAAGATGTAGCCTGCGAATCTCGAAGGCAAACAGCAGGTTGGCCTCACGGAAGATCCGTACAAAAATCGCCAGGGCGGAATAGCGGCGGAACAAGGGTTCTCGGTTATTGATGCGGGTGATGACTTCGTACCAGACGCCCGGTTTCAGCAGTCGTAATGATCTCATGATGATGATATGGGATTGAAACGCTGTTTTGCTTCAATGAGTTGAGGGGATTAAAGAAAATCAGGCCGGAATAAACCTTTTTTACAACAAGAAGTGAGTTTTCACTATTTGAAATTTTTACGGGTCAAGTTTAGCGCAGAGTGGCGGGGTATTAAACCCAAATGGGACAAATAGGCCAAACTTCGAGTTTTGTTACCGAAGCGGTCGCCAGCCAAAACGCGCAAGGGATAGAAGCGGAAATCCCGCAAGCCCCTGCAAGGGGCTGAGGAATTGAAGCGGATAGCCCGGTCGCCTGCGATGCGCCCAACATAAACTCGACATTCGGCCTAATAAAATTTGCCCCTGTAATGGATAAACAGGTCCTTATGATAAGCCACATACACTCGGGTTACCCCGGTGGGTTTTGGAATCCCATGATTGCCGAATTTGTGTTTCTTTGAATACGACTTCTGGATCTTTTTGTTTTGCAGGTTGGAGATATAACCCCCCATTTGTTCTCCCCGCTTCTTACCCTGTCCATAGGGATTAGGTATTCACCGCTTCTTGGTCTATGCTCACCCCCTTCGGTTTGCCGGATATGTCGGTTCTTTCGTAAAATCCACAGCCGCCTTGATTTCCCTGGGTCTTTAATCTGTCTTTGGGACAGGGTAAATCGTGTCTGCTGTTCCGTATGTGTTACGGACAATAAATTTTCTATACCTTATCCTACCTACATTGAGCCGGTTTCAAAACAGGGGCCGATTATCGAAAAGATTTATATGTACCGGCCCTGCTATCTCCTCTATTCAAAATCCAAATAATCAGATATAACTACCACATTATATGGAATTTACCGAATTAAATTTGCATCCTGATCTCCAGCGGGGCATTTTCGAGACAGGGTATTTTACCTGTATGCCGGTTCAGGAACAGGTATTGGTCAATGCGTTTGGGGGACAGGACCTTTATGTTCAATCCCAGACAGGAACGGGGAAAACCGCCGCCTTCCTGGTGGTTATTTTTCAGCGCCTCCTGACAGAGCCCCTCCTTTCCGGAAAGAAGGCCCTCATCATGGTGCCCACCAGGGAACTGGCGGTGCAGGTGGAGGAGGAGGCGAAACTCCTGGGGAAGTACCTCCCTTTTAAGATCGGGAGTTTTTACGGCGGCGTCGGGTATTCGGATCAGCAGCGGCTTTTGAAGGACAATGCGCAGATCCTCGTGGGGACTCCGGGGCGGGTGCTGGATTTGAACGCTTCGGGCAGGATGAACCTGATGGACATCGCTTTTCTGGTGCTGGACGAAGCGGATCGTATGTTCGACATGGGTTTCTACCCCGATTTGCGGAAGCTCATTAAGGTAGTTTCCCCGGCGGACCGGCGGCAGACCATGCTGTTCAGCGCGACTCTCAACAACTGGGTCAAGAATCTGGCTTGGGAATACACCAAATCTCCCCGGGAAATTGAAATCGCCCCGGAAAACATCACGGTGGAGGAAATCGATCAGATCCTCTACCATGTGCCAAGTGAAGACAAGATGAAGCTCCTTATGGGTATTCTGAAGCGTGAAAAACCGGAAAGCGCTATCATCTTCTGCAACACCAAGCGGTACGCCGAGATCGTTGCGAAACGGCTTAGAATCAACGGGATAGTCTGCGAATTCATCATGGGGGATCTGCCTCAATCCAAGCGGCTCAAGATCATTGACGATGTAAAGGCCGGAAAAATCCGCTTTCTGGTGGCCACCGACGTGGCGGCCCGGGGGCTTGACATTGAAGCCCTGGCCATGGTGGTGAACTACGACCTGCCGGTAGAGGAGGAGAACTACGTCCACCGTATAGGCCGTACCGCCAGGGCAGGGAAGACCGGCAAAGCCGTCACCCTGGCCAGCGAACAGGATGTGTACGAACTCCCCGCCATTGAGCGGTACATCGGGAAGAAGATTCCTTCCGAGATAGCGGTAAAGGAGCTTTATGGGGAGGACAAGAGCGCGAATATGCGGATCAGGACCGAACGCTACGACGATGGCCGGCGGCCTGTTTCCCGGAGCAGGGACAATGAGCGTTCCGGCGGGCGGCGACCTCCTTTTTGGGGCGGCGAAGCGCGGCGTCATCCCGACCAGGGCCGGGAGCGTGGTGGAAACAGCCGGAGCGCCGAAAGTGCCCATGTCCGGGATGAACGGCGGCCTCCCCGCCGGGACCGGGCGGAAAGCCGGGAATCGCCGCCGAATATTTCCGGCCTCTCCCTGGAGGAGCGGATGGCTTATTACAAGCAGAAATACGACAAAACCCCGGGTTCCAGGCAGGAAGGCGGCCAGGTCGAAAATCGGCGCGGAGCCGGAAATCGGGACCGGGACCGGTCCCGGGAAAAGCCCCCCGCAGGGAACCGTGAGGGAGCGCGGAGGAAACGGGACACCGGTAAAGGGGCGGACAGGCAGACAGCCGGACAGCAGCCCCGGCGCGGCGGCAAAGGCGGAGCGGACCGTACCGCCAATCAGGGCGGTGGCCGGGACGCCGGAAGGAACAGGCCTTCGAGGGCGGCGGGTCAGGGCGGCAAAAAGGCCGAAACCAGCCGGCCTTCAACCGGGACCGGGACATCGCAAAAACAGGGCCTTTTAAGTCGGCTCCTGGGAATTTTCAAACCCAAAAAACAAAAGGAATAGTCAGTGATCACCGTTACCGATGTAAGTCTCAGTTATGGAGAGCGGACCCTCTTTAAGGATGTAAATGTCAAATTCACCCCCGGCAATTGTTATGGGATAATAGGCGCCAATGGGGCGGGGAAATCGACCTTTCTCAGTATCCTGTCCGGCGAGACCGAACACGACAAGGGCGAAATCTCCGTCACTACCGGGGAGCGTATCGCGGTTCTGGGACAGGATCACTTTGCCTTCGAGGAATTTACGGCGCTGGAAACCGTGATCATGGGGTACCCCAAACTCTACAAAGTCCAGAAGGAAAGGGAAGCAATTTATGCCAAGGAAGATTTTTCCGAAGAAGACGGCATGAGGGCCAGCGAACTGGAAGCGGACTTTGCGGACCTGGGCGGCTGGGAAGCGGAGGCCCAGGCGGGGCAGCTCCTTTCCGGCCTGGGGCTTGACGAAGACGATCACGGCAGGTTGATGTCAGAACTGGATGAATCCAGAAAAGTACGGATTCTTCTGGCCCAGGCCCTTTTCGGCAGCCCGGACATCCTTCTTTTGGACGAGCCCACTAACGGCCTGGACCTGGAATCCATCGCCTGGCTTGAGGACTTCCTCATTGATTTTCCCAACACGGTGATTGTGGTGTCCCACGACCGGCACTTTCTCAACGCTGTCTGTACCCACATCTGCGACATAGACTTTGGGAAGATAACCCTCTATTCGGGGAACTACGATTTCTGGTATCAGATGAGCCAGATGCTCCAGAGACAGGCCCGTGATCAGTTGAAAAAGCGGGAAGAAAAGGCCAAAGAACTCAAGGAATTCATCCAGCGTTTCGCCTCCAACGCTTCCAAAAGCCGGCAGGCTACAAGCCGCAAGAAGGTCCTGGAGAAGCTGGACCTGGACAGCGTGACCGCCACCAGCCGGAAATTCCCCTATGTGGGTTTCAAACCCGGCAGGGAAATAGGCAACAACGTGCTTCGTATAGAGAACCTGGGTTTTACCTTTGAAGGAACGGAACTCCTGCGGGATTTCTCGTTGACGGTGAATAAAAACGACAAAATCGCCTTTGTCGGCGCCGGGCATACTTCAAAATCGGCCCTCTTCAACATCATCGCCGGAGAAACCAAGGCCGCCTGCGGGGACTACAGTTGGGGGCAGACCACTTCTTTCTCCTACTTTCCCCGGGAAAACAGCGCCTTTTTTACTTCCGGTTTATCCATTACCGACTGGCTCAGGCAATACTCTCCGGAGCAGGACGAAACTTACGTGCGGAGTTTTCTGGGGCGTATGCTTTTTTCCGGCGACGAAGCCCTTAAGTCCGTCAACGTCCTTTCCGGGGGCGAAAAGGTGCGGTGTATGCTGGCAAAAATGATGTTTTCCGGCGCGAATGTCCTTATCCTGGACGAACCTACTAACCACCTGGATCTGGAAGCCATAACCGCCCTCAACGACGGCCTCATCGCCTTTTCGGGAGTTATTCTCTTCAATTCCCACGACCACGAGTTCGTCAATTCTATAGCCAACCGCATCATCGAGATACTCCCCCCCGGCGGCAGCAATGCATATATAGACCGTATGATGCCCTTCGACGACTACCTCAAAGACGAATCGGTCAAAGCCCTGCGGACCGCAGCTTATCATCACGCCGAACGGTTGAGTATATAGCGGTAGTGGCCTGTCACCGGATGTTGAAGTAGAACCTTTCCAGATAGGCGATGCGTCCCCGCGCTTCATTGCAGCGGGGGCTCTGAGGATATTCCCGTACCAGACGGCGGTAGTAGTCCAGGGCCTGGCGTATGTCCCGGCTGGGTCCGGCGGCTTCCAGGAACTGACCGTAAAGCCACCAGGCTTCGTCGCTGCCCAGGGGATAGCGCTTCCGAAATTGGTCCAGGATCGCCAGGGCCGGTTGAACCTGCCCCGCTTCAAAGGCGTCTCCGGCCCTGCGGAAATATTCGTCAGGCTGGGCATCCTCCGGTAAAGCGGGGACGCCGTTTCCCGAAAAGGCCGGCTGTGCCCCTGCGTCCGCAGCCTTGGGAGGAGCTACCGGAATTATGTCATCGTCCAAGCCCTCTGTCCGGACCGGAGGGCGGCGACCGGACGGCGCTTGCGGGGTTTTCGGCGGCGGGGGGATGGATGAGGCGGGAGCGTCCCCGGCCCGGCTGTCTTCGGCCTGGACCGCAATGCCGACGGCTTCCCCGGAAGGCTCCTCTCCGGGAAGGTAGGGCCACCGGGGCGCGATGATCACCCCTCCCCGGTCCCCGGGAGGCGTGGACCGTTCTCGCACGGGAGCTTCGCTGACAATCACTTGAACATGATCATTCAGTATATAATCTCTGATATAGTCCTGCCTGTAGAATTTAAGTCCAAAAGTCCCCGCCTCCTCCGCCCGGAAGATAAAGGTCTGTCCCTCAGACTCGGAACGCCGGGAATTATAGGCGACTCCCGGACGAGAACGGAGTTCCCCTAGGTACACCCAGCCGGTCCCCCGGAAGGGAATCTCTATGGTCTGGCCCACGTCGGCCTGGACAATCCGGGAATACTCAATCTCCTCATCGGAAGGGGGTATCGCCGGGGGAGAGGGCGGTTCCCTGGCGGGAGGGTTGGGGACCGGAACCGTCGGCAGGGCAAGGGGTTCCCGCGCCAGGCCGGAGGGCTGTTCCACCGGGCGGGGCCTTGAGGGCGGCCCGGAAGGAGGGGCCGGAGCAGGGTCCGGCTTAGGCGGCGGGGTCCGGGCCGGCTCCGGGGGACTTACCGGCGCGGGTTGAGGAACCGGCGTCCCGGCAGGAGGGGCGGCCCGGACAGGCGCGGGTTCCGGCGCTATATCCAGGATCGGGGGTTCATCCAGTAAAAGGGGGCCGGGAAATTGAGGTTTGGGTGCGGGAAACGGCGCAACCGCGACTTCGGGGGTCTCCGCCGGTTCCGGAAAGACCGGCTCCGGGAGGGTTGCGAATTCACCGGACAATTCCGGAGGCAAGGACTCAAAGAGCGTAATATCAGGCGTTTCTTCCTCTGCCGAAAGGTCCGCCGTCGAATTTTCAACGACTGCCGGATCCGGGGCGGCTTTAAGGCCGAAAGGCTCTTCCTCTCCCGCTTCCATCTGCGTGACCGGCGTTTCCACAAAATCGCCGCCCTCCGCACCAGGGGCGCTTTTGCAGGAAATACATAAAAGACAAAACATCCACAGCAACAGCAGGCGGAAAGCCCGAATGTACTTCATGGTATCCTTTCCATTACATCATCGATCACCCCGCTCATCAAGTCCGTATATTCCGAGGCGCCTTCGGTCAGGGGATCGATCCAGAAAGGCCGGGCGTCTTCCACTGTCCAAGATTTCCGCTTTTCCCGTTCCGGGAGCGTTTTCGGGAGAAAATCAGGCTCTTCGGGCAAAAAAAACTCTTCCGGCGGGACAGCCCGGGGGCTAAAGACTTCACTCAAATCCTGATCGCTCCCCGTTCCGGCATCTTCCCGGCCACCTGTCAGAATCGCCGTTACGCAGAGGACAAGGAGAACCGCGCAGACAGCAAGACCTATCAGGGCAAGCTTGTGCCGGGTTTGGGGAAATTCTCTTAACTTCCCGGTTGTTTCCCCCGCCGTGCCTAGTCCCCGCCCGGCCACCCGCCGAATTGAATCCAGCCATCGCATATCTTTAGTGTGAGCTTTTTTAGGGATTATGGCAATGGAGAATTCCGGAACACCAGCAGGATAAACGCATAGAAATGAGAGTATGCCTACATTACCCGACTAATAACCACCAAGTCCTCCATGTCTCTCCGTGGTTAAAATTCCTATGCGTGTATTCTGGGACGCCAGGGCCGCATTGTCGGCGGTTCGTTTTTTTTGGTATAATTATTCAAGGAGCGACAGGATGAACGAACGGCTTGAATCCCTTTTACACAGGCATGATGAACTATCCCGCATGATCCAGGACCCGGATCTGGTAAAAGATCAGAAGAAATACCGGGACATCATGAAAAAATATTCCCAGGTAAGCGCGGTTTCCGTCGCATGGAAGGAAATTGAAAGCCTCTCCGCCCGGATTGTCGAGGCCAGAACCATGATTCAGGATGAAAAGGATCCGGAAATGCGGGAACTTGCCCGGGAGGAATACCGGGACCTGGAACAGCATCTCAGGGAAGCCGAGGACCGCCTTAAGGTACTCCTTATCCCCAAAGATCCCCTGGACGAAAAGAACATCATCATGGAAATCCGGGCGGGTACGGGAGGAGAGGAAGCGGCCCTGTTCGCGGCGGATCTGTTCCGTATGTATTCCCGGTTTGCGGAAACCAAAGGCTGGAAGTTTGAAATCATGAGTTCCAACGAAACGGAACTTGGAGGCTTTAAGGAGATTGTCTTCTCCATCAGCGGCAGCAACGTCTATGAGAACCTCCGCTACGAATCGGGAGTACACCGGGTTCAGAGGGTCCCCGCCACCGAAGCTTCGGGACGCATCCACACCTCTGCGGTAACCGTGGCGGTACTCCCCGAAGCCGACGAAACAGAAATCGACATACGACCGGAAGATCTCAGAATAGACGTGATGAGGGCCGGCGGGCCCGGCGGTCAGTGCGTCAACACCACCGATTCGGCGGTGCGCATCATCCACCTTCCCACGGGAGTTACGGTACACTGCCAGGATGAGAAAAGCCAGATCAAAAACAAGGCCAAGGCCATGCGTATACTCAGGGCGCGTATTTACGAGAGGGAAGAGGCCAGGGCCCAGTCGGAACGGGCGGAGGCCCGAAAGAACCAGGTGGGATCTGGGGACCGTTCCGAACGCATCAGAACCTACAACTTCCCCCAGAACCGGATGACCGATCACCGGATCAACCTTACCCTTTATAAGCTGGACCTCATCATGCAGGGAGATGTAGAAGAACTCTTCGATGCCCTCAAGCTTTCCGCCCGGGAGGAACTTTTGGGAACGAAAAGTGAAACCAGGACTGAATCCTCCTCAAATGCGGTGCCCGGTGAACCTGGCGCCAAAACGGAAAAATCCAAAGTCCCCCTGCCGGAACCTGCTGCATGACCGTCAGGGAGGCCGTCATCAGCGGGGCCGCCCGGCTCAAGGCCGCCGGTATGACAACCCCGACCCTGGACGCTTCCCTTCTTCTTGCGGATATACTCAAGATTGACAAGACCGGCCTGATTCTCGCGGGGGACGAACCCCTTAAAGACGAAGTATACCGCCGGTTTGAAAAATCCCTGGAACGCCGTCTGACCGGGGAGTGTGTGGCCTACATCCTGGGCCGCAAGGAGTTCCGGGGCCTGGACTTTACCGTAACCGCCGATGTCCTCGTTCCCCGGCCCGACACGGAAACCCTGGCGGAGGCCGCCCTGACCCGTATAGACGAACTTACCTGTGAACGAACCGGCGATCCTCTCTTCCCTCCCGTCACCCTTCTGGATCTCTGTACCGGTTCAGGCGCCCTGGCGATCTCCCTGAAACGCGAACGGCCCGCCATAAGGGTCTTCGCTTCGGATGTCTCGGATAAAGCCCTGGCCGTCGCCAGGGAAAACGCCAGGCGCCTTGAAGGGAGGGGATTACCCATCATCTTCATCGAAAGCGATCTCTTTGACCGCATCGGGGAAGCCGCCACACCGGACTTTTCCGGACCTCCCCGCTTCGACCTTATTGTCAGCAATCCTCCCTATGTCCCCACCGCAGTCATAGCCACCCTTTCTCCGGAAGTATGGCGGGAACCCTCTCTTGCCCTGGACGGCGGGGAAGACGGCCTTGACCTTATCCGGCGTATTGTTGCCGGGGCTCCTCCCTTTCTCAGTTCCGGCGGAACCCTGCTTATGGAAGCGGACCCGGCCCAGATGACGGCTATCGTCCGCATACTTGAAGATCGGGGGTATAGTGATATACAAATGTATAGGGACCTGGCCGGACGGCAGCGGGTCATCGGCGGAAGGTATTCGTAAAAATAGCCGGGCGCTTCAAAAAAAGGGATGAAAAAAACAGATACGGATTTTTTTAAAAAACTTGAAGCCTATGGCAGGGCCGATAGGGATCGGATATTGAACGCCGTAAAATGGGCGGAAGAACTCAGTCTAAGGGAACAAAGTTCTCAGGAACGAAGTTCCCTGTCCGGTGAGATGACCGCCAATGGCAGCCTTGCTTTGTCTCCTCCGGTCCGTAACCAGGGAGTCGCCGCCATACTTACGGACCTCAATCTGGATGCCGATACCGTCATAGCCGCCATCCTCCATAATTCTCTGGAAGAAACCGGCGTCTCAAGCGGAGAAATAGAAGAACGTTTTGGTCATCCGGTCGCTCTTATGGTAGAAAGCGTCACCCGTATCGCCGGCATTTCCGCCAAAGATAAAACCATACAGGAAGCGGAAAACATCAGGAAGATGCTTTTCGCCATGGTCAACGACATACGGGTCATCTTCATCAAGCTGGCGGTGGTCCTCTACAATATGAGGACTCTGGAGAGCTTCCCCCAGAAGGAACGGAAGCGTATAGCCCAGGAGTGCCTGGACATCTACGCTCCTCTGGCGGACCGTCTGGGTATATCCTGGATGAAAGATGAACTGGAAGACCTTTCCCTTAAAAGCCTCAACCGGGAAGCCTTCGCCCAAATCAAGGAAATTGTAGCCTTAAAGAAAAACAACCGCGAGGTCTTCCTGAATACCCTTCAGGAAACCATTAAAAAAGAAGCCGCCGCCTTAGGCATTGCTATAGAAGTCGAAAGCCGGGCCAAACATTTCTATTCAATTTACCAGAAAATGAGAAAGCGTAATAAAAGTGCCGAGGACCTCTACGATCTTTTCGGTCTCCGCCTTCTTTGCAACAGCGTAGAACACTGCTATACCCTCCTCGGAATGGTCCATCGCCTTTGGAAACCCATGGATGGCCGTTTCAAAGATTACATTGTCATATCCAAATCCAACGGTTACCAAAGCCTCCACACTACGGTTTTCGTGGCCGGTGATCCGGCAGGATCACCGGCGGCTATCGTTCCCGACGGTGGTGAAATCATTCCCGGCAAACCTTTTCCATGGTCGCCATTAGCGGTAAAATACGGCGCGGACCAGAGCGGAGGCATCCCCCTGGAAATCCAGATCCGTACTTTCGAGATGCACCAGGTGGCTGAATACGGTATTGCCAGTCATTGGCTTTACAAGAAAGGTTCCACCAGCGAAATCGTGCGTCCCGGCGATGTGGCCCTCATCAACCGCCTCAAGGACTGGAAACTCACAGAACCTGAAGCCGGGGACGACCGGGGTTCCGAATCCTTTCTGGAGGACATCAAGCGGGAACTCCTCAAGGATTCCATCTATGTCTTTACTCCCCAGGGCAAAGTAATAGAACTCCCTGCGGGAGCCACGCCCATAGACTTCGCCTACGCCATTCATACCGCCGTAGGGGAACACTGCTCAGGGGCCAAGGTCGATGGCGGCATCATCCCCCTGAGCCGGGAACTAAAAAACACCCAGGTTGTGGAGATCCTGACCGCCGCCAACGCCCATCCTCACATCAACTGGCTGCTCTTTGTAAAAACAGCGAAAGCCCGAAACAAGATCCGTTCCTGGCTCCAACTTCACGATGATTCGGTTATTATCGAAAAAAACGTAGTCGCCAAAAAGAAGGAAGCGTCCAAAGAACCGGAACCTCCAAAAGAAAGCGGGGTTCCGGCGGAACCGGAGACCATACAGCGGGTTCTCTCTTCACCGGAAAAGGACAAGTTCCGAATCCGGGTAGAAGACGAAAAAAACATGATGATCCGCTTTGCAAAGTGCTGCAACCCCGTGATGGGTGATCCTATCGTAGGGTATGTTTCACGGGGACGGGGCATCATCGTTCACCGGAAAAACTGCCGCAGTATCAGGAACATCCCGGATTTTGCCGAACGCCGCATTGACACCGAATGGGAAAACGCCGCAGCCCTCTTGGTCAAACGTTTCAGGGTCGAAGCCCGGCTCTCCTCGAACCTCTTCTCGGAAATTGAGGGCGCCGTCCGCAAATATCAGGGCCACCTTATTGAGGGCCGCCTGGAAGAAACCGGCGCCAATCACATGACCGGCTTTTTCACCATGCGGCTCGAACAGCCGGAGGACCTGAAAAACGTGATGAAGAACATCCGGGGAATTCCTGCGGTCTACAGCATCCTGGCTCTTACGGGAAGCGAAAACCGGGACTAAACGGAACGGCGATGCCCCGTCCCTGTTCATCTTAGTTTTGAGGAATTAGTATGGATTTGACAGCCTGTATTTCCGTGGCAAGTTTAGCCCTGTTAAAGCCGTATGCCCGTTTAAAGAGAAAAAGTGAAAAAAATACGTTTTTGGATAAATTTGCCTCTTTTTCTGGTAAAAGCCTCTTTGAGATTTTTCCGGTTTTATAGAAAATTAAAATAGAACCAAATTTTAAGAAAACCGGGGTTGACACCGGAGGATAATAAATTTACTATGTTAAAATACTTCCAGAATTCAGAAGAAAGTAATAAAATAAACTCAGCTAAAATTTTTGGACTTCGATTAATTGCTTTCCTGACTATACTGGCGTGAGGCCATCAGTGTCCGACACAATTTTTCACAAAAGTATTCCCGTGGGTCGAGGAAACCAGTTGTATCTGGAGCGGCCCCGGTTAGATCAGTCTTTAGAACTGGCGGTGGAAAGCCCGATAGTGACGGTGGTGGCCGGCGCGGGATATGGGAAGACCCATGCGGTCTATTCTTTCCTGTGTAAATACAATGTCATTGCTACATGGATACAATTTTCCGAGTGGGATAACATTACCGGGCGTTTTTGGGAGAATTTTGCCGCCGCCGTGGCGGTGATCAACCGGGAGACCGCCGCCAAACTTATAGAAATCGGGTTTCCGGAAACAGAGCGGCAATTTGAACGCTATATAGCGGTTCCGGCCAAGGATGTAATTCGGGATAAAAAGTATATTTTTGTTTACGATGACTTTCACCTCATTCACAACCCGGCGGTTCTGCGCTTTCTGGAACGGTCTGTTACGGCTCCCTTCTTCAATATCACCTCTATCCTGATTTCCCGCAGCGAACTCCCGATCAACCTGATACGCTTCCTCTCCAAAGGGCTTCTGGCCAAACTCTCGGAAGAGCAGCTCCGGTTCACCCAGAAAGAGATGATCGCCTATTTCCGGCTTCAGGGGCTGGAACCTAATTCCCGGACAGCGGCGGCCATATACCAGGATACCGAAGGCTGGGCTTTCGCCATTCATCTTGCGGGACTATCCCTGAAAAATACCTCTCCCGGCGCGGAATATGTGTCCCAGGCCATGCGTTCCAACATCTTTAAGCTTATTGACCGGGAAATTATCGCCGCCGTCTCGCCGGAACTGCGGAAATACCTCATCAAACTGTCCCTCATCGACCATTTAACTCCGGATTTGCTCCGAGAAATTGCGGAAGGAGATTCCCATAATATATCCCTGCTGGACGAGATGGAGCGGATCGGGTCCTTCATCCGGTTCGATACCTACCAAAATGCCTACCGTATTCATCATCTCCTGTTGGAATACCTGTATGGCCGGCAGGAGGAATTATCCGGGGAAGAACGCCGGAAGGTCTATACCAGGGCGGCGGACTGGTGTTTCAAAAATGGCCAGAAGATGGACGCCATCACCTATTACGAAAAGGCGGAGGATTACGGCAGGCTTTTTGAGGTTATCTATACCCTGCCCATGATCGTATCAAATAAAATTACGGCTTTTCTTTTGAAAATCATGGAAAAAGCGCCGGAAAGGGTATACAACGAATATTCCACCGCTCATGTTATGTATACTCGTTTTCTTTTTTCCCTAAGACGGTTTACGGAAGCCAAAGAGAAGCTTTGGGCGGTGATCAAAAAGTACGAGGCTTTGCCGCCCTCCGAGTTGAACTGCCGTATTCTCTTTGGCTGTTACAATAATCTGGGCTTTATCGGGATCCTCACCTGTCACAAAACCCGGAACTACGATTGGGTTGATTATTTTGAACAGGCCCGGTATTACCACGCCCATAGCGGATTTATCCTCCGGGGGCCTGTAAGTATTTTCAGCCTTAGTTCTTTTGTCATTCTGGTAAGCGCCCCGGAAAAAGAGGAGACGGAACGGTTTATCCGGGCGATAACCACCGCAGCGCCTCATGTCATGGCCACCATGGGGGGGTGCATGGCCGGTCTGTGCGAATTGTCCCATTCCGAATTGGCCCTGTATCAGGGGGATTTTACCCAGGCGGAAGCCCATGCGCGGGCGTCCATACGGAAAGCCAGGGAATATCATCAGTACGAAATCGAAAACCGGGCGCTTTTCTTCCTTCTGCGTATCTGTCTTGGCCGGGGGGATGTTTCCGGCGTCAAGGAAATCATAAAACAGCTTGAGGCCCAGCTTAACGAAGCCGGATACCTGCACCGCCATCTCTACCACGCTATCGTTATAGGTTGGTTCTATGTCCAGATAGGACAGCCGGACAAACTCGCTTCCTGGCTGAAAAACGAATTTGAAGAGAGCGATCTCAATTCCCTGATCCATGGGTTTGAAATCCAGGTCAAGGCACGGTACCTTTTGGCGGAAAAGCGGTATCCTGCGGCTATTGCGGTCCTGGAAAGCAACGAAAACGAATACGGTCTTGCCACCTACATAATGGGTCGCGTAGAAGCCCTGGCATTGAAGGCGGTCTGCCGTTACCAACTGAAAGATAAGGCGGGAGCCTATGCTGCTCTGCGGGAAGCCTGGGAACAGGCCCATCCCAACGGCTTGTTTCTGCCCTTCATGGGGCTGGGAAAACATATGCGGACCCTGGTCGAAGCGGCCCAAAAGGATCAAATTTGGAAGGAAACTGCCGCCGGTATTTCCGGGGAATGGCTGGAGCAGGTCCGCTTAAAAGCTTCGGCCTATGCGAAAAAGCTTTTCGCCGTAACGGAAGCCTTTGCCCCTCATGTCCTCCGGGGGATTTCCGTTGGGGGAACGCCGTCTCTGTCCCAGCGGGAACTGGATGTACTCAGGGGGCTTTCCCAGGGCTTAACTCGGGACGAGATAGCCAATGCTTCGGGGATCTCGGTGAACACGGTAAAAAGCGTCATCAGGAGCATCTACAACAAGCTGGGGGCGCTGAATCGGGCCGACGCGGTACGGATCGCCACCGCTTTGGGAATTCTTTAAAAAGAGATATCGCATGAACAACGAATACTTTTTTACAAATAACGACTCAATCATTCCACAGGATGAACTCTACCTGGAACGCCGGGAGCTTAACAGCCGTCTGGCCCGAATCATAGAAAGCCCGGTCATCACCGTGACCGCCGGTGAGGGGTACGGCAAAACTCATTCTATTTATTCCTTTCTGCGTACCTGCAAGGCGGTTACGCTTTGGATGCAGGTCTCTGAACGAGATAATATGGCGCAACGGTTCTGGGAAAACTATTCCAGCGCCATAGGTTTTTATAACCGGCAGGTTGGGAATTTCCTGACCGGCTTGGGTTTTCCTGAAACCACCCCTGATTTTGACCGGTATATATCCATGATGCAACACCAGGCTATCCCCGGAAGGCGGTACATACAGGTATTTGATGACTTCCACCTTATCAGTCAGCCGCCGGTTCTGCGCTTTCTGGACCGGTATTTCTCGGCGCCTTTGGCAAACATCACCATCATCCTGATCTCCCGAAAGGAACCGGCCATCAATTCCGTATCCCTCTTGTCCAAGGGGAATCTGAGCCCAATTACGGTGGACGATCTGCGGTTTACTAAACAGGAGATAGAAGCCTACTTTACCCTGCAAAACATCAGCCTTTCTCCGGAGGATTTGACTCAAATTTACCACGATTCCGAAGGCTGGGCGCTGGCAATCAGCGTGGCTGCCCGGGAGATGAAACGCCGGAAGCCGGGAAAAACCGGATACGCCAGGAGGCTCCTGGAAATGGATGCTTTCAGAATTATGGAAAGTGAAACATTGGCGTCCGTGAGCGCCGGGCTTAGGAAATTTCTCATAAAACTGTCCCTGATTGAACATTGGCCTTTGGAACTTCTGGAAAATCTGGTTTCGGACCGAACGATTATTGAAGAAATGGAAACTTTCAGTTCCCTGATCTGTTACGATACGTACCTCCACGGATACCGGATACATCGCCTTTTCCGTGATTTTTTAAAGGAAAAACAGGACGAACTCACCAGAGAGGAGATACGGGAGGTCTACCAGAAGGCCGCCGTATGGTGTCTCAAAAACAACCTGCGTATGGACGCCGCCATTGACTACGAACGGGCCCGGAATTACCGGGGGCTGATCAATCTTATCAATTCATTCCCCCGTATCCTGCCCAACGGAGTGGCGGCTTTTTTTCTGAAAATTTTTGACCGCCTCATGGCTCAGGACCCGGTGGAACTCCCCGCCGATGGGGACGATGACTATGAGGATTTCGCCTTTCTGCGGTACGCCATCAGGCCGCGGTTGCTCCTGGGACAAGGGCGGCTTAAAGAATCGACTGAAGAAAACCGCCGGGCTATCGCACTGTTTGAGGCGGAACCTCCAAGTCCCCTAAGTTCCCGGATCTTGGCCTTTTGTTACAACAGCCTGGGGGCTTTGAAGATCCTCGACAGCCGGTATACCTGGGATATGAATATCGCCCCTCTTTTTGAACAGGCCAACAAGTATTATATGCGGCATCCCGAACCCTTGTCGGGGCCGATAACCCAGTGTTGTATAGGCCCTTACATCAACCATGCAGGGTATCCGGCGGCACCGGGGGCGATTGAAAAGGCAATCCAGGAATTCAGCCTGGCGCTGGGTCCGGCATCCAATTCCTTTAACGGCTACCTCTATGGAGCGGACACCATGAGTTGGGTGGAGTATTACTATTTTTGCGCGGATTTGGCCAACGCCGAAAATTTCGCCCGCCAGGCCATCTTCAAGTGCCGGGAAAAAAATCAGTTCGAGCTCGAAAACCGGGGGCTTTATTACCTTTTGCGGATAAACCTCAACGCCGGGAATCCCGCAGGCATTGAAGAAACGCTCAAACAATTGAAAGCCCAGCTTGACAATACGGAATTTTTTAACCGGTATATTCTGTACGATATAATTACCGGCTGGTTTTACGCCCAGATAGGGCAGCCCGGAGAAGCGGCTTCCTGGCTGAAAAGCGAGTTTGAGGAAAGCGAACTCAACCCCATGTTCCATGGGTTTGAAACCCTGGTAAAGGCAAAATGCTTTTTCGCGGAAAAGCGGTACGAAGCGGTGCTTAACATTCTGAACCTGCCGGGAGGCGTGTCCGGCCTGGGGGAATTCATCCTGGGACGCCTGGAAATGAGGGCGCTGCAAGCGGTGACTTTCTATAATATGGGGGAAAAGGAACGGGCTTTTAAGGCCCTGGAGGACGCCTGGGATATGGCGGCCCCCAATCATCTGGATATGCCCTTTATTGAACTGGGGGAGGATATACGGGCCCTGGCCGGGACCTGGCTGGCCGAAAGAAACGGGCCCATTCCCCATCTCTGGCTGGAAACCATCAAAAGCAAGGCCTCGGTCTACGCCAAGAAGCTCTCCCTGGCGGCGGAACAGTACCTGGTCCGGCAGAAACCGGCAGTAACCCTGTCCTTCCGGGAAATGGAGGTCCTAACCGGCCTTTCCCAGGGCCTGACCAGAGAAAAAATTGCCTGTGACGCCGCCTTGTCCCTCAATACGGTCAAAAACGTCATCTCCGATATATACGTCAAACTGGGCGCATTGAACCGGGCCGACGCCATACGGATCGCCACCGGCACGGGTCTGCTCAGAACCCCGGAAGAACATTCAAAAAATGAATACTGAGCCTGTCCCCAAACTAATTGACTGTGCGTTAATGCGCCGTTTTTGGGAAAGCCTCTATTTTCATTAGAAAAAAATTTTTTTAGCCGTTAGGGTGTATTACGTTCATAAGGACTTCATAGAATGATAGTCAGGAGGTCCTTATGCAAGGGAACCAAGCTGCCCCAAATCTAAATTCAGCGCCTCGGACCAAAGGAAAAAGTTCTTCGGCTTCCATAATCGGCAGGCGGGAGATTGAACCTTTGCTGCTCAAAGCGGAAGAGGTACTCAAGTCCTATGAAAAGGCAACCAATACCGTAGTTTCGGTATTGGATCAAACCGGCCATTCGGTGGGAAAAACCAGCTATGACAGCATATTGCCGCTTTGTACCATTTGTAAGCAGTACCGTTCCAACCCGGACCAGCCTTTACAGGACGGAGAATATCCCTGTACCCGGATGCATATCAACGGAATCGGAAAAGCCCAACAAGCGGGAGGCGCTTATATCTATATGTGCGACTTGGGCTTTATGTTCTGGACCAGTCCCCTCTTTTCCAACGGACGTTCCATGGGCGCTCTGGTGGCCGGGGGTATTCTGGGGGTGGAAAAAGAAAAGGCCGTTGAAAACATCTGTACAATGGCGGGGGATAAGATTTCAAAAGAAGAAGCCGGACAATTCCTTGCCGATGTCCAGGAACAGTCCCCTGATGAGATAAAAGCCCTAGCCCAGATATTGCTGCTCTGTGCGGAACAGGTATCCCGGGGAAGTGAGGATTACCAGGAAACGGTAGTCCGCCGGGCCGAACAGGAATCGTATCTTTCAAACCAGATTCACCTTCTAAAAAACAAATATGCCCATTTAAACGGGACTCCGGGATATCCTCTGGACAAAGAACGGATGCTTTTTGCGGCTCTGCGCAGGGGAGACAACGATACAGGTGGAAAGATACTGAATGAGCTTCTGGAGATACTCCATGTTTCCAATCCCGGCAACTTCCAATTTATACAGCTTAGGGCGATAGAACTGGTCGTACTCCTCTCCAGAGCTGCGGTAACGCCGGATCATTCCGAAGATGAAGCCATCCTGGAAATCAACAGCCGCTGCATCAAGCGCATACAGGAAGCCTGGAACACGGAAGAATTGACGGCCATCCTTCACCTTATCGTGGATCGGATGTCGGCGCAGATATTCTCTTTCCAGGGAATCCGTCATGCTTCGGCGCTCCGCAGGGCGGAACGGTTTATATGGGAGAATTACACCCGGAAGATCAGCCTGAAAGAAATCGCCGATGCTTCCGGCCTTTCCGCACCGTACTTCTCCAGCATCTTCAAAGAGGAGATGGGAGAAAATCTGTCGAACTACCTGAACCGGCTCCGGGTGGAGAAAGCCGCCGCCCTGCTTATTGAATCGGATTTAGGCCTGATTGATATTGCCGGTTCCTGCGGCTTTGAAGATCAAAGCTGGTTTTCCAAAATTTTCAAAAGTTATACCGGGGTCAGCCCCGGGAAATTTAGGGATCAGGGAGAAGGACACGTTATGTTTTCTCTGAACAGCGGAATTGAAGACGAAACGGAAAGAGATAAAGAAACAGGATAACAAAAATGCCCAGTAATGCAGATACCCCAAACATCCTTACTCCAGCAGCCGCCTCCAGAGCGGCAAAAAAAACCAAACCGCTCCTGCTTAAAGCATGGAAGGTTGCCTGTACCTATGCCAAGGCAACAGGAACGATGATCACCGTAGTGGATGAAAACTACCTTAACATCACGGAGGTTCTTCCGTTCAACGAAAAGACTATCTGCCTTTACTGCATGAAGTATCAGTCGCCTTCCGTCATCAATACCGAAGAACTGCGGGATTTAACCGCTTCTCCGTGTAACATGATGCACCTTAATGCCATAAAAAAGGCCCATCACTTCGGCGGCTCCTATATTTATATGTGCGATCTGGGCTTTATGTTCTGGACCAGCCCCATCTTCTCCAACGGCCATTTCGCCGGCGCCCTAATCGCTTCCGGTTTTCTGGGAATAGACAGCGAAGAGACCACCGAAGTCATGTATGCCATGGGGAACGGCGCGGTTTCCGAAGAAGAACTCAGAAAACGCCTTGCCGCGTTCCCCAGGGGAGAGTCAGAGAAAATAAAGGCCCTGGCGGAATTACTGCAAATATGCGCGGAATCGCTGTCTGTTGGAAACGAAGATTTCCATGAGATTTTAAAGCGGCGGACCCAGCAACAGTCCATTATCTCCGAGCAAATATCCCTTCTCAAGAATCAGTATCCTGACGGCAACCCGGCGCCGGGTTACCCCCTGGAAAAAGAGCGGATGCTCCTGGCCGCCCTCCACCGGGGAGATCATGAAACCGGCAAAAAAATTCTAAACGAACTCTTGAGTATACTGTTTTTTTCAAACCCGGACCACTTCAACTATGTCAGGTTCAGGGCGATAGAACTGGTAGTGCTTCTGTCCAGAACGGTTGTATCTCCGGGAAACACCGAAAGCAGTCTCCTGGAAACCAACAACCGCTATCTTCAACGTATTCAGGAAGTACAGAATATTGAAGAACTGACCGATGTACTCCACATGATTGTCGAAAACATGGCGGAACAGATATTCTCCTTCCGGGGAATCCGCCACGCCGCCGCACTGCGGAAAGCGGAACGATTTATCTACGAAAATTACGGACGAAAGATAAGCCTCAAAGAAATCGCCTCGGCATCAGGGCTTTCCGCCCCCTACTTCAGTACAATTTTTAAAAACGAAATGGGTGAAAATCTGTCAAGTTACCTCAACCGACTGCGGGTGGAAAAAGCGTGCCGCTTGCTGACAGAGGGCGCCATGAGTTTAAGTGAAATTGCGGGGGCCTGCGGATTTGAAGACCAGAGTTGGTTTTCAAAAATCTTTAAAAATTTTACCGGGATCAGCCCGGGAAAATACCGCATACAGGGCGGCGGCAGGGTTTCCGAGCTTTCCGAGAACAACTTTTCGGAAAACTATCGCAGTTTTATTGAACAATAATTTTAAGAAGGAGCATAAAAATGGTTAATCTGGACGACATATCAAACAATCTTCAATCAGGCAAGGCCAGAGAAACTTCGGCATTGATAACCAAAGCAATCGCGGAAAATTTCACGATAGATACTATCGTAAAACAGGGACTCATTGCCGGCATACAGGCGGCGGAAGCCCGCTACGGACGGAACGAAGTTTTGGTCCCGGAAATCCGTATGGCCCGGAGGGCTATGGAATGGGGAATCAGGCAGATAAAACAGGCTATTGCCGCCGCCGGAAGGACTGCCCTGGGAACGGTAGTAATAGGGAGCGTCGAAGGCGACATTGAAGACCAGGATAAGAACATCATTGCCGTCATGATGGAAAGCCGCAACCTTAGGGTCGTAGACCTGGGAACCAGCGTAAGCCCCGCCCGGTTTGTGGAAGTTGCGGAAGAAGAACAAGCCCATATCATAGTGTGTTTGGCATCTTTGGTCACCACCATGGCCCAGATGAAAATAGTGGTTCAGGAAGCGTTGTCCGCCGGTATCCGTAAAAGGGTAAAAATAATCCTTACCGGCGCTCCGGTAACGGAGCGTTACTGCCGAATCATCGGAGCGGATATGTATGCCCATGACATCGTTATTGCCGCCGACCTGGCGGAAGCTTACTGCGAATCAATTAGGAACTGTACATAAATAAAATGCACAGTGAGGCTGTTCCAAAACAGTGTGCGTTTAGCGCACAGTCAATTAGTTTTGGAACAGGCTCAGTATTTTATTAAAGGGCGTAGCCCTTTTGGGGTTTAATACCCCGCCGCTCTGCGGCGGGGAGGTTCATTTTAATGAAACTTAAAAATCCACCGCCTATGGCGGTGGTCATGTACTGACGGCTATGCCATTAGAAAAGCAAGAAGGTTGAGCAATAAGGATATTAATAAATAATTTCATGCAGAAGCGTAGCAGAAACCAATTTCAGCATGAAGTATAAGCTGAGTGGAGATCAGTAAAAGCAGGAAGGTATTTTAGGCCCCTTATAGGGGCCTATCCATTCAA
>JAITBO010000139.1 GCA_031283505.1 Treponema sp.
TATGTTAGGGCTGTGGCAAAGGGGGCATTTGATGTCTATGGTGATTAGCATAATTTCATAGTATTTCTTTATGTCCCTGTTGTCATTACCCCTCTATCATACTTTGTGGATCACCACCCGAAATGGAATTTATCAGAAAAAAGTCCGTGGATTACGCGAATGAACATGGACGCCTGTTCGCTCTTCTTGTCTTCATTCGTGAAAATTCACCGTTATTCGCGGAAAAAGGTTTATGCGTTTATCTTGACGCCATTTCCGGCCCACCGGTCTCCTCCTGGATGCGGACAATAAGCCGCCAGGATCCGCGCCCTGAACAGAACAAAACACCCGCAGTGGGCGCAGAGGATCCCATTCCGCAGAGCTTCGCAAACCTCACAGACGGCAAGTCGGCGTTGATATTCCACCGCCCCCGCCCGCAGGGCCGCATCCAGAGGCAACCGTGCCGCCAGGTTTGCTACCGCCTCCGGACTGAGGTCCTGATCGCCGCAGCGGAAACATTCCGCATGGCTCCCCTTTTGCACCCCCGTGTCCCTTAGGTCAGTTCCAGAGTTACCACCGATTTAGGCGGCAGAATTACGGTTGCCCAGTTTCCGGATACCTCGGCGCCGGTAAAGGCTCTGAGTTTTACCGTATCCGGCTGTTCAAAGGTATTGTGATCCCCCATAGTTTCCGCGGAGAGGATCTGGCCGGTTACGGATTTTGCCTGTAAACCCCATAGTTCCAGGCTGACGGTTTTTTCATCCCTGGGATCGATGTTGGTAAGAGACACATGGATCCGTCCGTTATCGTCTTGGGATGCGCTGGCGCTGATGACGGGAATGGAAAAATATCCCAGAGTATAGTCTTCGCTTTCCACATGGACCGGTAGCTTTACCGCGTCATGATGTACCGTGTACATATCGAAGACATGGTAGGTGGGAGTAAGAATCATGCGTTTTCCTTCGGTAAGTATTACCGACTGCAATACATTAATGGTCTGGGCAATATTCGTCATGTATACCCGTTCCGCGTAATTGTTGAAGATATTAAAGTGAATGCCCGCCGCCAGCGCATCCCGCAGGGTGTTCCGCTGATAGAGAAAACCGGGATTGGTTCCAGGCTCCACATCGAACCAGGTTCCCCATTCGTCAACAATAAGCTTAACTTTCCGCTGGGGATCATACTCATCCATAACGGCGCCATGCTTGCGCACCAATTCTTCCATGCAGTAAGCCTTCCGCATGGTAATCAGCCACTCATTTTCGGTAAACTCCGTGGCGGATCCTTTGTGCGCCCATTCACCGGGAATGGTGTAATAATGAAGGGACAAGCCGTCAAGCAGGTTTTTCCCTTCACTGCGGGTTTTTTCCATCACGACTCTGGTCCAGTTATAGTCATCACCGCTGGGCCCGCAGGCGATTTTATAGAGCGGCTGGGTACCGTAATTTCGGGCGTACATCGCGTACCGGCGGTAATTATCGGCGTAGAATTCCGCCGTCATCATGCCGCCGCAGCCCCAATTTTCGTTGCCTATCCCCCAAAAGCGGACATTCCAGGGTTCGGCGCGGCCGTTTTTCCGCCTCAGATCCGCCATGGGACTTATCCCGTCAAAGTTGCAGTACTCAACCCATTGGGACAGTTCTTGTACCGTGCCGCTGCCCACATTTCCGCAGATATAGGGCTCACAGGGCGGACCGGCAGGGTCAGAAAGCTGTGCGCACAGGTCAAGAAATTCATGGGTACCAAAACTATTGTCTTCGGTAACGCCGCCCCAATGGGTATTGATCATCTTGGGCCGTTCCTTGGCAGGTCCTATGCCGTCTTTCCAATGGTACTCATCGGCAAAACATCCGCCAGGCCAGCGAAGGTTGGGTATTTTTATTTTTTTAAGGGCCGCCACCACATCGTTTCTGATGCCCCGGGTGTTTGGCACGGCGGCGGCCAATTCCGGGTCGTTTCCCACCCAGTAGCCGCCATAAATACAGCGGCCCAGGTGCTCCGAAAAATGCCCATAAATATGGCGGCTGATTTTGACATTGGTGTCTTTTGCGTTAATTACGATTCTGTTCATGGCACACTTCCTTTTTCTCCATAAAGATAACACTTAACCATTCTATCATCAATTTTCACATACGGAGGATCGGAGGCGCGGCATATATCCTTGATCATGGGACAGCGTCCGGAGAATTTACAGCCCAGGCGATTGTATTCCTTGACCTCCTCCGTGGATAACCCGATCCGTTTTGCCCAGTCTTCCCGGCCAGCCGGCGTAGGGGATGGAACCGATTCCTTGAGGAGCCGGGTATAGGGATGCAGGGGCCTGTCCAGCACCGCTTCTACCGGCCCCATTTCCACGATATAACCCCGAAGCATAATAGCAATCCTGTTGCTAATATAATAGGCGGTCGCCAGGTCATGGGTAATGTAAAGGATGCTTACGCCCTCTTTGTCCCTAAGCTTCTTGAAAAGATTAACAATTGTCATCCTGAGGCTCGCGTCAACCATAGATACCGGTTCATCGGCCAGAAGGAGCTTTGGCTTTGAAACAAGCGCCCGGGCTACGGATATCCGCTGGAGCTGTCCCCCGGAAAGCTCATGAGGATACCGCCGGCTTACCTCTTCCAACGTCAACCCTACAAGGTTCAATGCCCGATCCGCCGGCGGCAGGGCGGTTTTGCGATCCGCCGCCATGCCGAAATTAACTGCGGCATCGATAAGATATTCTTCTACCCGGTGCAGGGGATTAAAGGTTTCAAAAGGATTTTGAAAAACTGGCTGGACCTTCTTCATGAAGGCGGCAAATTCCTGCCGCTTTCGGATGACCGTTATATCCCGGCCCTCGTACAGGACGGCTCCGCCGCTAGGTTCAAGGTCCCGCAAAAGTATCCGGGACAGGGTGGTTTTCCCGCTGCCGCTTTCTCCAGCAATGGTAAATATCTCCGGTTTGTTTAAGCCAAGGTAACTATTCAGCCAGGAAAAACTAAAAAAGCGGCAAATTTTCATCAAATTTAATGAAAAAAGGCC
>JAITBO010000252.1 GCA_031283505.1 Treponema sp.
CGTGGTTAAATTTTTCCCCTGCGGGGCGGTTTTTCTGCCGGAAATGGTATATCCCATTCCATCCGGCCTAAAGCCGTTCTAATCATAATAAAATCTCCTTAAAGATTGAGCCTGTCCCAAAACTAATTGACTGTGTGCTACACGCACGTTTTTGGGAAAGATTCTTGCAGTTTCTCAGGCTTTCAGCCTGCGAAACGGAAGTTCGATAAAGCTACAAATTTCAGAGTTGTTTTCCCAAAACTGAAATTTTGGGAAAGCCCCAGATTCTATGGATCCATCCTTCATGCAGCTTCAATGGAGGGAGAAAAAAATCAGGAGGCGATCCGCAAGTATGTATAGACGAGGGTTAAAGACAGCGGGGACACAAAAAGATATTAGGGAAGGATGAGCCAATTTTAAAACCCAGTTGGTTTTGAACCGGCTCTTGGAAAAAGCGGCTAAATGTCTGCTTTTTCCCTTACATCTAAGGTTGCTGTTTCAAAATTTAAAGTTTTGGAACAGCCTCTGATATTAATAACTCATTTTACGCAGGAAGAATAATATGAACCTCTAATAACACGAATTTTTGATGTTAAATCCATGGTTTGTTCGTGAAGTTGCAGACCATCGGTCCGATGTGGTTCATAGTTAAATTTTTTCAATTTTGGCTCCGGTGTGTAAGGTGAGTCAATAACCATAGAAATCATATGTCTTCATTGCCCTAACCTTGTAGATCGCCGCCAAAATTTCTATGCATTTACCCTGATGTTTAGACAGGATACTAGCGGAAAAACGCCGGATTGGGTATCGTAGTAAAGCTCTATACAGTCTTTATAATAGGAGAGGTCATGTCCGATCCAAATTCGCGGTCAATGCGGGTACACCGGATTTTACTCATTGTCATTACCTACGGGACTATGCTGATCTTCGGGCTTGTGGAGAACATCAAGGGAGTTTCCTATCCTCTCATCAAAACTGAATTCGGCGCTTCCTATGAACAACAGGGGGGATTTGTTGCGCTCCTGTCCTATAGTTATGTGTTTTTTTGCCTCATTGCCGGTATCTTTTTGGGACGTTTCGGCGTCAAGCGTTCACTGCTCTCGGGATTTTTGTGTTCCATCCTTGGGGTGCTGTTGGTTTATATCATGCCCGGTTACGTGACCATCGGGGCAGCGTTGTTCCTGGTGTATGCGGCCTTTGGATTTTTTGAAGTAGGAGTGAACGCCCTGGCGACCCAGGTGTTCACGTCCAGAGCGGCCCTTTTTATGAGCCTGCTTCACTTCTTTTATGGAGCCGGGGCTATCATAGGGCCCAAGGCGGCAGGACTCCTTATCAATACGGCGGGTTTCGGCTGGAGGCAGATATATCTCCTCACTCTGCCTTTGTCTCTGGCGCTTTTTATTCCCGCCCTGGCGACCCGGTTTCCCGGCGGCTCTGGAAAAACCGCCTCCCAAACACCAGGCAGAGAGGGAGAAATAGAAGCGGAAAGACCTCTCTCCTTCCTGGATGCCCTCAAGCTCCCTATGGTATGGGCCTTTTCAATTATGCTGGGGCTTATGGAAGTGGTGGAATTCAGTTCCGCCAACTGGGGCGGCCTCTATTTCCAGGATGTCTACGCCCTGGACCCCAGCACCGACGGCGCCGCCTTTGTTTCCAACTTTTACATACTCTTTACGGTTTCCCGCCTGGTGAGCGGTTTTGCCATCGAGAAGATAGGGTATGTGCGGAGCCTTTTCATTGCGTGTTTTGCCACGGTATTCATCTATGCCCTGGGTTTTGGATTGGGGGCCCGGGGGATATGGGTGCTTCCGGCCCTGGGCTTTTTCATCGCCATCATGTGGCCCACGGTCATGGCGGTGGCTATGGGCTTCTTCGGCAAACAAGCACCGGTAGTTACCGGAGCCATCATCGTCCTTTCCGGGGCGCTGAATTCGGCGATGCAATTCGTCATAGGGCTTACCAACCGCTTTGCCGGAGCCGCCTGGGGGTTTCGGAGTTGCCTGGGTTACGCCGTGGTTTTGGTGGTGGTTCTTTTTTTCCTGAACAGCCGTATGCGCCGCTGGGGAGGGAGTTTCAGTATTAAAGGGAAGTTTCAATTAGGCTGAATTGCGGTTATACTTAAACCATGCCTACCTCTCATGTGCAGATTATCATGCCTTCCCATGTCAACGGGGTGAACCGGCTTTTTGGCGGACAGCTTATGGCGTGGATAGACGTTGCCGCCGCCGTGGAAGCCCGCCGCCATACCAGAAGCCAAGTTGTTACCGTAGCGGTGGATAACCTCATCTTTCTGGGGCCCGCCTCCCTTGACGAGACAGTACGTTTGGACGCTACGGTTACCTGGACAGGGAAAACTAGCTTGGAAGTCCGGGTAGACAGCTTTGTAGAATCCCTTTCCGGTAACGAGAGGCTGATAAACCGGGCGTACCTCGTGTTTGTCGCCCTTGACGGGGAAGGCAAGCCCGCCTCTGTTCCGGCCTTTATACCCCAAACCGGCGGAGAGAAGGAAGAATGGAGCCAGGCGGCGGAACGGCGGGAAAGGCGGCTTCTTTCCCGAATAAAGCCGGGTCTGTCCCTATAATGCAACATAACTGATATTCTGCCGCATTTTGAGGGGTCTGTCCCTCCCGCGATCATACAATATATTCATGACGAAGTGGATGGGGCCAGGGCATCGGCGTTTACTTTTCCGCGGCAGGGAGGGACTGATATACTAATCCATCAGAAGTTCCTGGGAGGGAATGATGGGGAACATAAGCACATATGACCTTACGCGGGTTACAGATTATCCGGAACAGATAAACGATCCGCGGCGAACGAAATACGGGAATATCCGGCACAAACTGATAGACATTATCGTTATAGCCTTTACAGCGGT
>JAITBO010000259.1 GCA_031283505.1 Treponema sp.
AGGGAAGGGTAAGGAAGAAGCAAAAGCTATCAAGAATTCCTATTCTTGGTGCGAATTTCGGTGGTTTGGATTTCCTAATTCTAGTGCTAATGTTTCCTAATTTCGTTGCAATGTTACACAAGGGCAGGCGGAAATTTGGTTCTAAAAAAAGTGATGTTTTTTTTAAATTCCACTTGAAATTCCGGGAGAGTGGTCTATTATTATAACTAAGGAGGATCATTAAAGGTTCCTGTTGGAATCAAAAAAATAGCGGTTTTGGCAAAGCAGTTTTAAGGAGGCTGTTATGGAAAATCCGCCTGAAGTGGCAGGGCCGGTATAATGATGGTACCGGCTAAATTCGAGACACAAATTTATCTTGCAATAGAATTGATGCTCAAATTGAGCATTCCCTGTTATATACTCAATTATAGTATGAGTAAAAGGGGTTTAAGAGAAGCCGGAGTGTATCCGGCTTTTTTTTATTCTCATAATTAGTGTCCGTCCACAAAGTCGGTTACTTTGTGGACGGACCTTGCATTTTTTCACCTAAAGGTTACGAAAATGCAGATTTTAAGGTAGTCTGTCCATAATGTGTCTACATTATGGACAGACTCTAATTAGTGTCCATTCACAAAGCCGGTTATTTTGCGGATAGATACTAATTAATGTTAATCTTCCATAACTTTAAGATTTTACCTTGACTCTATTGTTAGTTTTAGCTATGCTTGTATGTAGATGCTAACATAGGTGTAGCCGGTGTTGGTTTAAGTTTTTAAGAGATTGAGAGGGATGTCAATGCCGTTAACGTTATCCGGAAAAGGGGCGCCCAGCGCCATTAAGCACATAGGCGGTCCCGATGAGTTGAAAAAGCGGCTCGAAACTATGGGGTTTACCGTGGGCAGTGAGGTGACGGTGGTGTCGGAGCTGGCCGGGAATCTCATTGTCAATGTCAAGGACAGCCGGGTGGCCATCAGCCGGGAACTGGCGAACAAAATCATCATATAGCAAAGAGAATTGTATGCAGACATTGAAAAACGTCCGGCCCGGTCAAATTGTCAAAGTGATTAAGGTTCATGGTCAGGGGCCGGTAAAACGGCGGATCATGGACATGGGGATCACCGCGAACACCGAAATTCTGGTCAGGAAGGTAGCACCTTTGGGAGACCCCATAGAAGTCAATGTCAGGGGCTATGAGTTGTCCCTGCGGAAGGCGGACATAGACATCATTGAAGTCGAAGAAGTGAAAAATGGAAATTAAGATAGCTCTTGCGGGCAACCCGAACAGCGGGAAGACCACCCTCTTCAATGTCCTTTCCGGATCGAATCAGTTTGTCGGGAACTGGCCGGGGGTCACGGTGGAGAAAAAGGAGGGCCGTCTCAAGGGTCATAAGAACGTCAAGATTACGGATTTGCCGGGAATATATTCCCTTTCGCCCTATTCCCTGGAGGAAGTGATCACCAGGAACTACCTTTTGGAGGAAAAGCCGGATGTGATCCTCAACATCATAGACGGCACCAACCTGGAACGAAACCTCTTTCTTACCACCCAGCTTCTGGAACTGGGGATTCCGGTCGTCGCGGCGGTCAACATGATAGACGTGGTTGAAAAGTCGGGGGACGTGATAGACCTTGGAAAGCTGGAAAAACACCTGGGCTGTCCTGTGGCGGCGGTTTCCGCCCTGAAAGGGACAGGGGTGAAAGAGGCCGTTGGCAAGGCCCTTGCCGCCGCAGGCGTCCGTTCCGGAAAGGGCGAAAATACCGTCACGTTCTCGAATCCCATAGAGGAGGGCATAGCCGCGCTTTCGGCCAGGATGGGGGACATCGGCGAATCCCTGCGCCGTTTTTACGGGATCAAAATTCTGGAACGGGATGCCAAACTGACGGAAAAATACCAGATTGACGGGGCGGAGGCCTTTATCAAGGCGGCGGAAGAAAAATGCGGCAGCGATATTGAAAGCAAAATTTCGGAAGAACGGTATGATTTCATTTCTTCCATAATTGCCGGGTGTTATAAAAAAAGAAGAAAAAGCCGCGAAACCGTATCGGACAAGATTGACGGCGTTGTTACCAACCGTTTTCTTGCCCTGCCGGTTTTCGCCGTGGTCATCTTCCTCATTTATTTTGTTTCCGTAACCACCGTGGGGACCTGGGTCACGGATTGGACCAATGACGGCTTTTTTGGAGAGGGCTGGAGTTTCTTCGGCATCGAAGTGCCGGGCATACCGGTACTCCTGGGGAACGCCCTGGTGGCGGCGGGTACGGCGGACTGGCTCAACGGGCTTATTCTGGACGGCATTGTGGCCGGTGTCGGCGCGGTACTTGGTTTTGTACCCCAGATGCTGGTACTTTTCCTGTTCCTGGCCGTCCTGGAAGCCTGCGGTTACATGGCCCGTATCGCCTTTATTCTGGACCGTATCTTCCGGCGCTTTGGCCTTTCGGGAAAGAGCTTTATCCCCATGCTCATAGGCACGGGCTGCGGCATCCCCGGCGTCATGGCGTCCCGTACCATTGAAAACGAACATGACCGCCGGCTTACGGTCATGACTACCACCTTTATGCCCTGCGGCGCCAAGCTTCCCGTTATCGCCCTTATTTCGGGCGCTGTTTTGGATGGCGCGTGGTGGGTTGCGCCCAGCGCTTACTTCCTGGGCATAGCGTCGGTCATCATTTCGGGGATTATCCTGAAAAAGACCAGGCCCTTTATGGGTGACGTTTCTCCTTTTGTAATGGAACTGCCCGCATACCGCCTGCCGGGAACAGTAAATGTGCTTCGCAGTATGTGGGAGCGGGGTTGGTCGTTTATCAAGAAGGCCGGGTCTATCATTCTGGTTTCATCGGTAGTGGTGTGGTTCCTGTCGGGGTTTGGTTTTACCGAAGACGGTTTCGGCATGGTGGAAGATATGAGCGGCGGCCTTCTTGCGGGGCTGGGTTCCGTCATTGCCGTTGTCTTTGCGCCCCTGGGTTTTGGTACCTGGGATGCGGCGGTGGCGACTATCACGGGTCTTGTGGCCAAGGAAAATGTGGTGGGGACCATGGGCGTACTCTACGGTTTTGCCGAAGTGAGCGAAGAAGGGGAAGAAATCTGGAGCGCCTTCGCCGCCAACTTCACCGCTCTAGGGGCTTACGCCTTTCTAGTCTTCAACCTCTACTGTCCTCCTTGTTTCGCCGCCATAGGCGCTATCAGGCGGGAGATGAACAACCCCAAATGGACGGCTTTTGCGGTTTCGTACCAGTTGTGTTACGGATATATCCTGGCGCTGATTGTGTATCAGATCGGGACCTTTGTTTCCGGCGACGGTTTCGGGATAGGGACCGTTGCGGGCTTTGCGGCTCTGGGTCTGATGGCGTTTCTGTTGGTACGGAAACCCGGAAGATCCGCGGCGTCTCAATCCCCTTCGTTGCCTGGCGCGGCTTAACGAGAATCCGCCGGTTCAACTTAAGGGTTTGGTTATACGGAGTTTGTTATGGAGTTTATCAAGGCCAATGTCGGCAACATCATTGTCGGTTTTATCGTTTTTGGCGTTCTGGCGTTTATCGTGGTACGGCTGATCGTAAATTTCCGCAGAGGCAGGAGTTCCTGCGGCTGTGGCTGCGGGTGCAGCGGCTGTTCAAAGTGCGGGTAAGCCCGTTGGCGTGAACCGGCCTACAGACGGCTTCCCTTTTTAAGCTTTTCCGGTAAAGCGCAGGAACGAGCCTATCCCAAAACTAATTGACTGTGCGCCAACGCATACGGTTTTGGGAAAGCTTCATCTCCTATATACTTTCGCTCTGCTCATTCCTGCCTGGGTTCGACGGTTGCTTCTTTCTTTTTGGCTTGCGCCCGGTCCCGTATGTCCGTTATGTCTATAAAAATGGCGATAAGGCCGATAAAGGCGGCTATGACGGGCAGAGCGCCGCGAAGAAAGGAGAGAACATCTCCCCGCCAGTTGACCCCGGCGAAAACCGTCGCAATAACGATTCCCGGGATTAAAGCTTTTATATATCCTTCGGTTATCTTATGGTTGAAAGGTGAAACATAGGTTCTGCCGGTATAATCGGACCTTCGGGTGTAATTTTCTGTCCGGCGGAGATGTCCGGTAAGCACAGAGCAAGCCGGGGTTCTTCACTTGCGCTTTTTCCGGTATTTTCTGAATACCATAACCAAAAAAGCGGACAAAATGAAGGCGGACGGCAGGTTGGACAGCGCTATGAAAGCCAGGGGGACGGAACCGATGGTCATGGTCATTGTTTTGGTTATGCCGAACATCTCCAATATCGAATATATAGTCTCCACATAAGCGGCAATCATACCTGCCACCATAAGCATCCAGGCGGCGTCCCTGGTCCTGGACCAGAGCATAATGGCAAAAAAGGCGGTTAACGCGCCCAATACAAGACGGCTGCTTGTGTAGATGATTTCGCCGGAGTCCATAGCGATAGTATAGCGCGGGAGAGGGGGGCGGCACAATATTACAAAGGGGTATAACAGCCGTTCTCAGTTTAACCATGTCGAACCTAATGTTCGACCACTCGAACAGACACAGACACGAACTTTTGCGTTGAAATTTCGGAAGGATACCCGGTTTGTCTTTGCTGTTTTATAGAGAAATAAAGAAAAAGAGGGCTTTATTCACATCGCAGCCTGAGTATGCTCTTCCCGTTCGTTTGGTTCGTGAGGTCGAATTGAAGGTTTGTTGTGATTCATTTTCCCCGCCCTTTGTTTAAACTGAGAATTGCCGGGGGCGTGATGCCTAAAAATAAAACCTAGTCGAAAAAGCGGATGCCTAATAACTAAAAATCTAGCTCAAATATAAAATAGTCCCCCAGTAAGGCGGGACAAATGAGGCTGGATATGTACAGTAGGCGGGAAATCCTTAAAGCCAATTTTGAGGAGTATCAAAGGGCGTCGAAAAAAGGACGCAAGGAATTGCTGGATAGGCTCGTGCCGGTAA
>JAITBO010000263.1 GCA_031283505.1 Treponema sp.
CCGCTGTTATCGCCTCAAGCGGCCTGAACTTTGATGTCATCGGGATAGACGAGAGGGTGATTTTACAGGAGCTCAGGATGCCGGAACTGGACCTCGATTCTCTTCCGTCTTCCGGGAACCGGACGCCGGATCAGCCGGCCCGGACCAATACGCGGCGGAACCAGAGGAACCAGCGGGATCAGGGAGGATACGGTCTGGAAATACCGAGTTATAATCCGCTTTTGGACTAGGAAGATTTGAGGGGGGGACTATGCAAATTCCTGTACAAGACATCATCGTAAAAAAACGGATACGTCATGACATGGGGGACATTTCCGGCCTGGCAGAAAGTATGAAACGTTACGGCCAGATCAACCCTATCATGATAACCAAGAAAAACATCCTGATCGCCGGGAACCGCAGGCTGAAAGCCGCCAAATACCTTGGCTGGAAAACCATCAACGCGGTAGTGGCGGATGTAAACGACAGAATTACCCGGATGGAATACGAAATAGAAGAAAACATCCAACGCCAGGAATTTAGCAATGAAGAAATCATCCATGCTACCCAGGAACTTAATAAACTAAAAAATCCCGGCTTTTTCAGGAAAATCCTGAACATCCTTGTATCGTTCTTTAAAAAAATCTTTAAAATTCCCGAATAACTTTTTTACCCTGAAGCCCTTCCGTCAGGGAGGGCGCGGAAACGCCGTCCCCATAGTCTGCATCTCTCCGGAAGGCGGAACCTGGCATTATCGCCGCCGCCGCGTCCCGGTCCCCCTTCCGTTTGCTCCCCCGGCGCGTATAACCGGAACGTTTGCCGTTATAACCGGAGACTCCGCCGTTATAACCGGAGACTTCCTCATTATAACCGGAGACTCCGCCGTTATAACCGGAGACTTCCCCGTTATAACCGGAGACTTCCCCGTTATAACCGGAGATTCCGCCGTTATAACCGGAGACTTCCCCATTATAACCGCCATTGTCTATCCTGTAAGTTTAATCATTGACAGTATAACGCCAATAGTCTGTCCTGTAACGGAAAAACGCCGCGCGGTATGGGGCAAAAAAAGTAAACGCCGATGCCCTGTGTTCGTATCCTGTCTACCTTGACAGTCAGACCCCTGAAACGTAAAATAGGTTTTTATAGTTCGCGGTTTATTAGGTTCCTGATTATATATGAGGTTTTCCCAAAACTTCAGTTTTGAGAACGCAGCTTTGATTCAAAAAAAACATGGGTTAGCCGGCAAAAGATAAAATATCTGTTTTGCTGAAGTTTAAAGAAGAAAGGGTTTAATAATGGGAAACAGGTGGATTGGATCAGTGGTTTTGTTTGTTATGCTCTTGTTTTATACCGCATCGTTGTCCGCGCAGGAAAAACAAATTCAGGGAAGTCAAATTCAGACTGAAAATACTACCCAGAATGCCCGCAGCATCTGGAATACTCAAAACGCCCAGAATACTCAAAATACCCAGAATGCTCAGAATACTCAAAACGTCCAAAATGCCCAGAATACTCAGCTTGCCCAGAATGCCCAGCTTGCCCGCTCCAATCCGGATTATCTGGTAACTGCGGGGGATGTCTATACCCTGGCATATAGCGCAAACGGGGCCGCCATAACCTATGGAATTACTGTTGACAGCAGCTACCGGATCCGTATTTCCAATTTAGGGATACTTAACGCCGAGGGAAAGACCTTTCGGCAATTAAAAATCGATGCGGAAACCATCGTTTCCAATAACTATCCTCTAAGCGGAGTTCAGTTAGTTCTCAATCAGCCGGGGGTTTTCAGGGTCTTTGTGAACGGCGAAGTACATATCGCCACAGAAATTTCGACCTGGGCTCTGGCAAGGTTGTCCTCGCTCACCGAGCAGATGACCGCCTATGCTTCTTTGCGAAATATTACGGTCAAATCCGGCAACGGCAAGGTAAGAACCTACGATCTTTTCAAAGCGGAACGTCTGGGAGATTTAAGCCAGAACCCCTATCTCCGCCCGGACGATGTAATCACTTTTAACCGTTTTGACAGGCAGGTAACCATTAACGGTTCGGTGGAACGTCCCGGCGTGTATCAGCTTTTTGACGATGAACACCTGAAAGACCTGATAGAAACCTATGCCAACGGGTTTACTCCCTTTGCGGATAAAACCAGGATAGAACTGATACGGTATATAGAAAGCGGTTCCATCTCCGGGGACAGGCTGCTTTTAAAAAAAACCGATGTTGATGAAAATTATATTCTGCGGAACTATGATATTGTTACTATCCCCGACATTAACGAGACCCGGCCGGTGGCAACGGTGGATCGCCTGGAACGCAGGATCACCCTGGAAGGCGCGGTACGCCGTCCGGGGACCTACGATCTTTTACCCCACGAAAACCTTCGGGAGTTGATAGAAGTATATGGCGATGGTTTTATCCCTCTTGCGGACGCAACCCGCATGGAGTTGATCCGGTATGTAAACAGTGATTCTCTCGCGGGAGAAAAAATACGTATGGATGAAACAGCCCTGGACGATAACTACTCTCTGGAAAATTATGATACGGTTTATATTCCTTCAATAGTTCAATTACGTCCGGTTTTCTTTATAGAAGGCGCCATCAAAAATACGGATGCGGATACAGCAGAACCTTCGGTTTCCTTCCAGCAGGTAGTCACCTTCAATAGCGGAGAGACCTATTCTTCCGTAGTACGAAGAAACGCCGGATGGTTTACGGCGGAGTCTGATACGCTGAATGCCTACATAGAACGGGGTACTGACAGGATACAGATAAACCTGAACCGTATCCTCTATGACGCGAGTTTCCGCAGTGAAATCCTCATCGAAGAATACGACAGGCTGATAATCCCCTTCCGGCAATATTTCATAACTGTGGCGGGAGCGGTGGGAACTCCTGGCCGGTATCCCTACATTCCTGACCGTGAATGGGACTACTACATTTCATTGGCAGGGGGGTTCCTGCCGGGCCGGAATTTCGCAGATTCCGTAAGAATCCAGGATATTAACGGAAAAACGATAAAGAAAACCGACATCATCGGCCCCGAAACAACAATTACCGCGCAGACCAACCACTGGCTGTATTATTTCAGCCAGATCGCGCCTATAGTAACAACCGTACTATCAATAGTTACGACTGTCATCTCAGTATCACTTATAGCACGGTGATGAATATCCCTCTGCCGGATGAGTAAAAAAGGGCTGTTTTCTTATACCAGCGCCATCGCAACGGCGTCCTTCATGTACCGTTCGATGTACTCCTGTTTAATCCGCAGCAGGTCTTCTCTGGGCAGGGTGGCAAGAACGGCCCAGCCCAGGTCCAGGGTATGCTCTATGCTCCGGTTTTCCATCTCCCCTTGGGTGAGGAACTTCTGTTCAAAGGTCTCTCCAAACTTTAAATACCGTTTATCCCCATCGGAAAGTTCCTCCTCCCCGATGATGGAAGCCAGGTTCCGTACCTGCTTCACCTTTGAGTAGGCGGCAAAAAGCTGGCTCGACACGTCCTTGTGATCTTCCCTGGTCATGCCGGCCCCTATGCCGTCCTTCATGAGCCGGGAAAGGCTGGGGAGGCCGGCTACCGGCGGGTAGACCCCCCGCTGGGTAAGTTCCCGGTCCAGGACTATCTGCCCTTCGGTAATGTACCCCGAAAGGTCCGGGATGGGGTGGCTGATGTCATCGTTCGGCATGGTGAGGATGGGGATTTGGGTGATGGACCCGGTGGATCCGCTGATCTTCCCCGCCCGTTCGTAGAGGGCGGCCAGATCCGAATAGAGATAACCCGGATACCCCTTGCGGCTGGGAACTTCGCCCCGAATGGAAGAAACCTCCCGCAGGGCTTCGCAGTAATTGGTCATGTCGGTCATGACCACGAGGACGTGCATATTCCTTTGGTAGGCCAGGTACTCCGCCGCGGTAAGGGCGCACCGGGGCGCAACCAGGCGTTCCAGAGAGGGAGCGTCAGCCAATGACAGGAACACCACTACATTTGCCAGAACGCCGGAGCGCTCAAAATCGTCCAGGAAGAAACGGGCCACATCGTACTTGATGCCCATGGCGCAGAACACGATAACGAAAGATTCTTCGGAGGAGAGTATTTTGGCCTGGCGCACGATCTGGGCGGCCAGCCGGTTATGGGGCAGACCGTTCCCGGAAAAGATGGGGAGCTTCTGCCCCCGTATGAGGGTGTTCATCCCATCTATGGTGGAAATACCGGTCTGGATGAAATCCCGTGGATAAGTCCGGGCATAGGGGTTAATGGGAAGGCCGTTCACGTCCAGACAGGTTGAGGAGATGATGTCCCCGTAACCGTCTATGGGTTCCCCCAGGCCGTTGAAGATACGCCCCAAAAGGCCCGGTCCCACCCGGAGTTCCATAGGCTTACCTAAAAATTCCACCCGGCTGTCGTCGGCGGAAAGGCCGGTATTGCTCCCGAAGATCTGGATGGCGGTCCAATCCTCGCTCATGTCCACTACCCGGCCCAGGCGGCGGCCCTCCGTCCGGTCGTACACCGCCACCACTTCGTTAAAGCCCACATTGCGGCTCCGCCCGGTGATGACCACCGGTCCCTCGATACGAACAAGCCCCCGGTATTCAACACCCCTCATGGAGACCTCCCATGACGAGGGGAAACAATCGCGTTTTCATCTCAGACCTTCCTTTGTCTGGTAGCTTCGCTCCAGCTCATCCAGAGCCTGGCGCATCTCCCGTTCAAAGTCCGTAAGGGCTTCGGCGGCGTTTTGATTCGGCGTTTCGCTCTTGAGCCGGGAAAGCTTTTCCCGTATGGATGCGCCGGTCTCCCCTCCCGTAAGGGAAACGATCTTGATGAGCGGCGCCCCGAGTTTGATGCAAACCTGGGAACGCTCATAAAAGGTCATGATGAGTTCCAGAAGCCTCACCTGTTTGGCCGGGACGCAGTACATATCTATCTCGTCAAAAGAATTCTGCTGCAAAAATCCGTCTTTGATGATCTCCGCCGTGAGGAGTACAAGCCGCTGATCATCGGGCAGGGCATCGGGACCTATGAGTCTGACAATTTCCGCAAGGCGCTGCTCTTTTTTAAGAAGGTCCAGGGCCTGCCGGCGCACACCGGCCCAGAGGGAATTTACTTTTTCCCACCAGGGCTGCACCTCCTCAGCGTATTCGGAATAGCTGTCGGTCCAGGAGATGGCCGGATAATGCCGCGCGTTAGCCAAGTCCCGGTCCAAAGCCCAGAAACAGCGGATGAAGCGCTTGGTATGCTGGGTCACAGGCTCCGAGAAGTCGCCCCCCGGCGGAGACACGGCCCCGATGATGGAAACCGAACCTTCCACACCGGAAAAGGTCCTGACCCGGCCTGCCCGCTCGTAGAACTCGGCAAGCCTGGTGGGAAGGTAGGCGGGAAAACCCTCCTCCGCAGGCATCTCCTCCATACGTCCGGAAAGTTCCCGCAGGGCTTCGGCCCATCGGCTCGTAGAGTCCGCCATGATTGCCACATGGCAGCCCATATCCCGGTAGAACTCCGCCAGAGTCACGCCGGTATAAATCGACACCTCCCTGGCGGCCACAGGCATATTGGAGGTGTTGGCGATAAGGATGGTACGTTCCATGAGGGACCGGCCACTCCGGGGGTCCGTAAGGTGCGGGAACTCGGTGAGTACATCAGTCATCTCGTTTCCCCGTTCCCCACAGCCTATGTAAATGATCACGTCCGCATCGCACCACTTGGCTACCGCGTGCTGGGTCATGGTCTTGCCTGTGCCGAAGCCTCCGGGTATGGCGGCGGTCCCGCCTTTGGACAGGGGAAAAAATACGTCGATGACCCGCTGCCCCGTGACCAGGGGCTGATCCGGGGGAAGCCGTTCCGCCACGGGCCTGGGTATACGGACAGGCCACCATTGGGCCAAGGAGATGTCTTCCTCCGCATCGGTTTTGGCAATCACGGTGTCGCAGGTGTAACTCCCTGGGGGAGCGAGTTCCAGAATGCGGCTCCCCCTGATACCGGGAGGAACCATGATGGTACAGGTAATGCTCTCGGTTTCCTTCACCGTCCCCAGAGCCAGACTGGGAAAAGCCCGCGCCTCCTCCCCCTTTTCAAGTTTTTCCGCCAGTTCCCGGTTAGGAACAAAGGGCCAGAGCCTGGCGGTATCCAGGGGATCTCCCCGGGAGCCGCTTTCCATGAAGGCACCGCTTGCCTTGAACAGAGTTTCCAGGGGCCGCTGTATCCCGTCATAGATGGTACCGATTAGCCCCGGACCCAGGTGGACCGAAAGAGGCCGGCCTGTAGAAAAGGCGGCGTCTCCTATCATAAGGCCCGTGTCGTCCTCGTAAACCTGAATCACCGCCTCGTCCTGCTCCAGGCGTATGATCTCCCCGGTGATGTGTTTTTTTCCTACTTCAACTACATCGAAAAGCCCCGCCGCGCCAAGGCCGGACGCATGGATTATAGGCCCGGAAATACGCCGCACCCTGCCTTCAAGCATCAAGCGCCCCCTCTCCCAGAAGGGCGGCGGCAAGCTCCGCCCGTTTATTCAGCAACAGGGTTCCTATCACGGCATCTGCGGAAACAGTGATCCGCGTAGCCTGGGTATCCACTATCAGAGCAGGAAAGGTCCCCGGCGCTATATGCCGGTTTTCTTCCCCGGCTATAGTCCACTTGCCCTGGGGGAACACCTTTTTAAGAAGCGATGCGGTTTCTTCCCCGCTGAGTCCCCTGGCGGCTGCTTTTCCTTCCGGCATGGAAGAATCCAGTTCATCGGCCCGCTTTTTGAGTTCCCCTTCCAGGATGGCAAGGAGCCGGGACCGGGAAAGACCGGCAAGATAAAAAGAAGCGGCGTCTTTAAGAAGGGCCTCTATCTTTGAAAGCCGGGTCCGCCGCTTGTCCAGAGGGAGCCGGGCCATGATTTCACTCCGGCTTGCTTCAAGCCGGGCGGCATAACGATCCTTCACTCCCTTCAGGGCCTTTTCGGTTTTCCTTTCCCATTTTTTAGTCCCGGAAGCAACGGTTTCATCCGCCGTCTTGAGGATACGCTGGGCCTTGCGCCGGGCGTCCTCCAGAATCTCCCTGTCCAGAACTTCAGTTGACTGCAATTCTTCCATAAAAAACCTTACACATGGATACCGATGGCTTCCCTGATAGACTCCACCAGCGTCTTCCGTCCTTCAAGACGCCCCAGAGGTCCGGGAATTTCCACCACCAGAGGATACTTGCCGGCAAGCTGCCACCGGGTAAGGATGTCCCCCAGCCAGTCCGCTACTTCTTCGGTCAGAATGAGGACCCGGCAGGTCTCCACATTAGGCAGCACCATCCCGGCGGTCTCGTCCCAGCCCTCGGTAATCTTACGGAACGCCGCAAGGGCGTCCTCCGGTCCCAAAGCCGCCGTCCCGTCTATCCCGACAAAACGGAAAGCGGTAACCAGTTCGGGATCGCCGATGAAAAAATAATCCACCGGCCTTTAAAATATCAGGATGAGCAGGGCCACCAGGAATCCCCACAGACAGATCCCTTCCGCGAGACCCGCATAGGGCAGGGCTTTTCCCGAGAGCTCAGGGTTCTCGCTCATGGCCCCCATGGCGGCTGCCCCGATCTGACCCACCGCGATACCACCGGCAATACAGGAAATACCTACCGCCAGGGCCGCCGCGAAATACTTCCAGATCGAAGTCCCCCCGGAGGCGGCTTCCACCGTCTGACCTTCCGCAACGGCTTCCTGGGCAAGCAACAGGGTTCCCGAGGCGATGCACAGAAACAAAAAAGCTGCCAATAAAACACGTTTCATGATTCTACTCCTTTACGGAACCGGAAAGGAGAGAATTCCACCCCGGTTTCGGTAAAAAACTTGCTGAAAAATTCGTAATATTGAAGACGTACTACCTGAATGGTGACGATCATTCCCTCAAGGACGATGATGACGGCGTTCCCAAAGATCATAATGATGAGGGCAAACACAGGCCCTACCGGCGCCTCCCGGACCATTTCCGAGAGGGTAAACACGATGAACGAGAGTACCGCATGGGAGAGGGCGAAAGCCCCCACCCGGAGGAAGCTTACGGTGTTGGAAATGTATGTCGAGGCGGTTTCCAGGACCTCCACAAACCCTTCCATAATGAAAACCATGAGCCCTTCCGCAAAGACGGGCCGTTCCCCGGAGATGATACGCCAGATCATGGGGCCGAAAAAAATGCAGAATACCGGGACCGCAAGGCCGATGATGTCAAACCAGGCGAAACGTCCGCCCAGGATGACACGCACCGCGATAAAAATGGCGTACCAGAACAAAAAAAGCCCTGCCGCTCCGGTTTTGGAAAAAAATGCCTTTTCGTATTTTTTCATTGAATAAAGATTGATGACGTTCACGATAAGGCCGATGGAATTGAGAACCACCCCTACGGCAATGGTAAAACCAAAAAAGTAAAAGAGTTTGGCAACGCTCCCCTTTTCGGGCATAAGGTGGAGGATGCGCATGGGCGGCTCTCCGGCCACCCCCGCGATACGCATAAAGAACCCCGTTACCGCATGGGTAGGCCCGGTAAGGATTTCCTCGTTGGCGAATACCGCGCCGTTGAGGAGGCCCATGATCATCGAAGAAATGCCCACGGCAATCAAAGGGGAGGAAAAATGCCTGAAGCTCGAAAGGACTTTAGCGCCCCGTTTGGATGTCAAAAGCCCCAGCAGGAAAAGAACGAAGCCCTGACCCAGGTCCCCAAACATGATCCCAAAGAGCAGCGTGAATGAGAGGGCCACAAAGGGCGTAGGATCGATAGTGCCATAGAGGGGAGCGCCGTAGGAGAACACCACTTTCTCAAAACCCTTGACAAAGGCCCCATGCTCCAGGGAGACGGGTACTTTTTTCCGCCCCTCCCGGATTTCCGGAATTTCCTCGGGATTAAAGGACCTGACCGCCACCCGTCCCCCGGTAAGCTGTTCCAGGTCCGCCACAAGGCTCTTCACCATGTCCGCGGGAATCCAGCCGGAAAGAACATAAACGCTCTGGGTGGCCTTGAGCCGCCCTTTCAGGTGTTCCACTTCCAGAGCCATAAGGTAGGAACCGGCCAGACGCCGCAATACGGGAACGTATTCTTCCCGTAAGGCCCGCTTTTCTTTGGTTATTCCCGCAAGCAGCTTGTCTATACCGGCAAGCCGCTCTTCAAGCCCCGAAAGGAGTTCCCCAGGGATGCCCGTGTAACCTTCCGGGATAGTAATGGGAACAAAGGAGAGGCGCTTGAGTTCCGAATCCAGGGCGAAACGCCCCTTGCGGGAAGAAGCCGCCAAGATACGGTCGCCGGAACCGCCGTCTTCGCCTTGCCCCAGGGGAATGATCACCGCCCGGTCCGCAAGGTTTCCCCGCAGCAGGTCCTGACGTTTGGGATCGAGCCGCCCCACCCTGAGGGTCAGGTACGAAAGCTGGTCCAGGTCCGAAAAAGGCGCGTTAAGGTTCCCAAAGGCCCTGGCTTCGTTCAGAGCTTCCGCCACCTTCTTTTTTTCCTGATTCCCTTCGCTTTCCTTCCGGCTCAAGGAAGAAATACCGGCGGTGATCTTTTCCGCCAAAAGGTCGTCCGCTTCTACAGGGAGCGCCGAATCTTCCTCCGGTTCCCCAGGAAGCTCACTTCCAAGATAAGCCGCCGCAGACTTGATAGCTCCCAACTGGTCCCGGATACGCTCATAGGCCGCCGTATCCCGAACCGGGGTATCCGTATTGGCTTCTTCATCCTCCGACAAATGGATCAAAGCGCGGCGGCCCAGGAATTCTATGACCCGGTCCGCGTCCCGGTCCAGAATGGTAAGCTCTATTCTTTTCATCTTTCGGGGGCGTATCATTATCTGACCTCCAGCATGGCAAACACGTCACGGCTTGCCATTCCTATGCCAAGCCCTTCGGCAATACTGGTCAAAAGGTCTTCCTCAAACTGCTTGAGTTTGATAAAACAGGCGGCGGTGTCTATGGAGAAGGGCCGGCGGCGGAAATAATGCCGGGCCAACTGGTAGAGATGCCTGGAAGCCGCATTCTGGAAGTACCGGGGATCCGCAGTCCACCCGTCACTTCGTTCCGGATTAAGGAAAGCCGCCCGTTTCCAGGAGGCCCATGGCGCATAGGTGTCCAGGGGCAGTTCCAGGACGGCCTCGGCGTCCACCGCCAAAGAATGGCTGTTCTCTCTCCCCATCCCCCGCTCTCTCTTACGTGAAGGGATTTTCAAATCAATAAGCTTTTCCCTGATCTCACCCTTGGCCATACGATAATAAGTCCTGAGTCTCAAAGCCCAGACCACGTTTCTGAGGGATATTTCTTCCGAAAGGACGGCCTCTATTCCCGCCCGGTCCCGCCACCTGAGACGGTAAAGGGATTCCCAAAGCGCGGTATAGTAGTGTTTGTCCAGCCTGGTCTGTAGGGTTATCCCCCCATCGCCCTTTCCGGGCGTTTCGGAAGAAAGGAATTCAAACTCCGTACCGCCGGTCATGGCCTTTATATCCGGATATGCGCCGAATTTCACGACACCGAAACGGCCCAGATTGGTAAATGAGGGGGCCCTGGCTTCTCCCCCGGCAATGGCGGCCAGGGCGGACTTGAGGTCCCCGTACTCATAGCTCCGCAGGAGCCGGACAAGAAGCTCCGGGGGCCTGGCGTAGGAATTCACGATGGTGATGATTTGATTCGCCGAACGGCCTATGATACGCCGTTCCAGGTCTATGAGGAGTTCCCTTTCGGGGAGTTCCCGAAAGGATTGGGGGAACACCAGCCGGTCAAGGTCCGCAAGACGGCTTACCGGCTCAAGGTCCGCGATCCGGGAGCCCACAAAGGACTTCCCGATGATGCCACAGGCCTTGGCGTACACATACGCCCGCTCCCCCGACAAGGGCATCAGAACTCCCCTTCCAGACAGGCGTCGATGAGTTTACAGAAAGCGGCCTTATCTACCGGCATAGCCTCAAGGCTTTGGCGGTATTCCTCGATTTGCTGCCGGTAATCTTCTTTTACTAAAGCCAACTCTTTTTTGTAGCCTTCATCCAGGGCGGCGGTTTCCGTACCGTACCGCTCTTCGTAGCGGAACCGGTTCTGATTCTCCGCCTCCGTGACACGCTTGTCCGCTTCCGCCTGGGCGTCCGTCACCAGCGATAATGACTGAGCTTCAACTTCGAGTAAATGCTGTAGAATATCCTGTTCATTCATAGAGAACCAGCTTGCCTGTTCAATTGGGCCGGGTTCAAAATCCGGCATCGTGGAGCGCCCTTAGTTGATTAAAATGTCCTCGTACTTCTTTATAATCCCATAGGCGTCCTGAGCGGTATTTTGGGTCACCAAATCTGTATAAAACTGGGGATTATCCAAAAGTTCCGCCAGGCGTTTAAGTACCTGAAGGTGCTTTTCCGTGTCCTTTTCAGGCGCAAGAATCAGAAACAGAAGGTAGACCGGCTTCCCGTCCAGGGCGTCGTAATCAATCCCTGTTTTGGAAATCCCCAAAACACCGTAAAGCCGGTCCACTGCGGGGGTTTTTCCATGGGGAATGGCGATCCCCTGACGTATCCCGGTGGACATCTTGGATTCCCTTTCCCGTATAGCCTCCAGGATCTCTTCCCGGGCATTTGTCTTTGCCGCGTGACAAAACTGATCCACCAACTCCTCAAAAGCTTCTTCTTTATCTTCCGCTTCCAAGTCGATTTTAATAAATTCGGGTCTGTAAATTTCATTCAGGAACATTGGGAACATCCTCCTGGGGTACTAAATACCGGCCCCGGTTATTCAGATACGGGAACTTCCACTTCCGGCGCGGCGGTTTCATCCGTCCCAGCGTCCGGCGTTATGGCCTCAGGCGCTGCGGCTTCGGGAGCGGCTTCCTCCAGCCACCAATCCTTGTTTGCCCCGGAAGCGGACTGCCTTCCCGCAGCTTCCACCCCGCTGTCCCCCGGAGACCGGTTAACCAGCGCAAGCCCCAGGCTGATAACCAGAAAAAGAGCCCCCAAAATTGATGTGGCCCTGGTCAATACGTTCCCGGAGCGGGACCCAAAGGCCGATCCGCTGCCGCCGGCGAAAATTCCGCCCAAACTGTCTCCATCCTCATTTTGAATCAGCACCAGAAGGATCAGCAACACCGCAATGATCACAAAAAAAACCAAGAGCAGAATACTGAGTACACCCATACAAACTCCGTCTCAAAAATTATATATAATATTGTACCGGAAGGGAAAAACTTATGCAACGGGATGAAAACGGGATTCGGAGACCCAAAATTCCTCGTAATATCTTGTCCGGAAAAGATCGTAGCTATCCGGTATTTCCAGATTCCGGCGGAATTCAAGTACAATCGTACCGAAATACTAGCAGGTTGATTATACTAAACCACGTGATATAAGCAATTACAGAAAGAAATCTGGAGGTGATCCGCAAAGTATGATAACTGAGCCGTAGGCTCTTGGAAAACCCGGTCAAAAACCCGGTTTTTCCAGTAAATCCAAGGAAGCTGTTCCAAAAACTGAAGTTTTGGAACAGCCTCAACTCTCAAAAAAAACATAAAAAAAATATCGCCTACAGGTATGTACGCGCTAACAGGCCCCTCCCTTCGTCAGGATCAATCGCTCCATTCTTCCATGGCTCACTTCCCTAACATCCCGCCGGGCCTCTGGTCCATGTGCGTTTACTTAGAG
>JAITBO010000357.1 GCA_031283505.1 Treponema sp.
CCCTCTTATAAGATAAGTCATGGAAATGTATAAATATTATAGGATTAGTAGGATATTTATATGTAAATATAAAGGAAAATTGAGGTAATTAAGTTATTTTTGTTTTTTATAGGTATTTAAGTTTTTTTTATATACGTTTATGTCTACATAACTAAGCAATTGCGTAAAAAATCATGAATTTTATGGAAAATTTGGCCCAAAATAGCCGAAATTGGTCAAAATTCTTAAAATTTTCAGTTGTACAAAATTTCCGCAAAAAATACACTGCTAAAAATCACTAGAAAAACCTCAATTTTCGGCCTTTTTTCATTAAATTTGATGAAAATTTGCCGCTTCTTATTGTATAGAACGAATTGAAAAAATCGTATCCAGCGGGAAGCCGGTTTCTCTGGAAAATGGTGGATAATCACGTATATTCATCGCTTTGGCTGTATAATAAAATATACGCTGTAGCTGTATCGAATCCCGCGATTCAAAAGAACTGACTGTGAAATCCCAAAAAAATTCATTTTTTTCTGGGATTTTCTTGTTTTTGGTCATAAAATATGATATAATTAACTATAGAGGTGTCTCGAAATGACGATTTGGCAAAGCGAATTTAGTATACTCAAAATAAAGGGGCTTGTTATGAAAAACCGGTCATTCTTTCAAATAATGGCGGGATTTGCTATAATTACCAGCTTTTTGATTTTAAGTTGTAATATGGATATTCCCAATGAACTACGGTCTCCTGAGGATTTATACGAAAAGAAGGGAGGGTTGATAATTACTAACATATCCGCCGATCAAACTATAACCAGCATTGAGGTTAAAGATGAGAACGGCGATGTGGTTGATCCTGGCAAGATTATGTTGCTCAATACTGAAGGGACGCGTGGCATTATTGGGCCGGATGGGGGGGTGCAGCAGTGGGCCCTTGATCCGGGGACCTATACCTTTACGGCGGAATATTCCAATGGGACCGGGACTCAGCCCCGGGGTCAGCAAATTCACATAGAAGGGCGTAAGTACAGTTACATGACGGTAACCATCGAACCCATCGAATTGCCGGCTGGTATACTTCAGGTTATCAATTGGTCCGGTACAGACGTTATTTCGGTAAAAGTCGAGGGTTCGGTAAAAGTCGAGGGTGTGGAAATATTGAAAGAGCCTATTGCGGACAAAGGCTTCTATTCGGTATCCCGGGATCCTGGGGAGTACAAGGTACAGGTACGGATAAAGGGCCAAGATCCTTTTCCTGTAGAGACGGTACAGATCGTTGCGGGGGATGTAACGAACATTCTGGTATTTGAGACGGGTACGGGTACGGGTACGGAAACCGAGAGCAACAATTTGTGGGTACTAAACCGGATTCTATCCTCAATCGTTACCAGTGTGGATATAAAGAGCGAGGCCGACAGCTATAGTCCTTTGCCTTCTTTGGAGATACCGATAAGGTCTGGGAAGATACCGATAAAGTCTGGGGGGTATATGGGGACGTATCTTCTTGCTCCCAATACATACGATATCCAGGTGGTTTTGGCCCCTGAGATTCATTTGGCCCCTGAGATTCGTATTGAGAAATTATTAGTAGAGATGACCGAAGAGCCGGTTTTCCTTATTGTGCAGGATGGTCCCAAGGGGCCTGAAATAGAAGTACTCACCGGAGACACCGATGGCGATGGGTTCCCTGACTGGTGGGAAAAGAAATACTTCCCTAATGATATAATTAACCCGGATTTCCCCCGTAAAGGCGATGATGAGGATGGCGATGGACTGTCTAACTGGGAAGAGTATCTTATAGGTACAGATCCAACGGACAAGGACAGCGATAAGGACGGATTAAGCGATTGGGAAGAAGTTACAGGGAAAAAAGACGATGGCTTTTCCGACAGACCTGCGCCCGATGAGTTGTGGAAAACTGACCCGCTTGATCCGGATACTGACGCGGATGGATTAACTGATTGGGAAGAAATTACCGGGAAAAAAGGCCCCGGCAGGCCAGATGACTTCCCTGATCCGTTTGAGAAAACCGATCCGGGTGATCCGGATTCCGATGATGATGGGGTTACCGATTATGCTGAAATCAAGGCTAAGACGAACCCTAGGGATCCATACAGCAAACCGGGGATAATTAAGATTGAAGTACCCTGGGACTACTACGATTCAAACAGCAAACCGGGGAGAACTTGAGATTGTAGTACCCACGGAACCGGGGGCGGTTCCTTGACGGAACCGGGGGCGGTTCCTTGACGGAACCGGGGGCGGTTCCTTGACGGAACCGGGAGCGGTTCCTTGACGGAACCGGGGGCGGTTCCTTGACGGAACCGGAGGCGGTTCCTTGACGGAACCGGAGGCGGTTCCTTGACGGAACCGGAGGCGGTTCCTTGACGGAACCGGGGGCGATACCTTGCAGGTTTAGGGGTTTTCAATAAAAGGCCCTATAAAACGGCATGACATTGAGTCATGCCGTTTTTTTTATCAAATCAACACAAGGGATAACGATGAACCCACGTTTCCCCGGAATCATATACCCCGGAGCAGTTCCCTCGGCTTGGACCCCTGAGCGGGACCAACTACGCCATGGATTTCCATTTCTTCTACCAGCCGGGCGGCCCGGTTGTACCCTATTTTAAGGCGCCGCTGTATATAGCTGGCGCTGGCCTTGCCCTGCTGCATCACGATTTCCAGGGCCTTGTCGTAGAGGGGATCTTCGCCATCCGCAAAGAGGGAGGGAGCGTCTTCTTCCTCATCATCAAAGAAAATTTCGTCGTCTATGTAGTCGGGCTGTCCCAGGGTCTTGACGTATTCCACCACCCGTTCCACCTCTTCCTCGGAGACAAAGGCGCCTTGCATACGGATAGGGAAAGGGTCCACCACGCCGGCATAGAGCATATCCCCTTTGCCCAGCAGCTTTTCCGCCCCAACCATGTCGATGATGATACGGCTGTCCATCTTGCTGGCCACCATAAAAGCGATACGGCTTGGGATGTTGGCCTTGATAAGGCCCGTAATGACATCAATCGAAGGGCGCTGGGTTGCCAGAACCAGGTGTATCCCTACCGCCCGGCTCATTGCCGCCAGACGGGCCACGGTAGACTCCAGTTCCTTGCCGGTAGTAACCATAAGGTCCGCGAATTCGTCTATGACTACCACGATATAGGGCATATGCTCCGCCGCAATATTCCGTTCCCGTATGCGCCGGTTGTAGTTCCTGATGTCCCGAACCCCCATGGAATCCAGACAGGCATAGCGGCGTTCCATTTCGTAGAGGCAGTATTGAAGGGCCTGGAAAGCCCGTTTGGGCTCGGTTATCACCGGGGTAAGGAGATGGGGTATATCGTTGTAGAGTTTCAATTCCACTATTTTCGGGTCTATAAGGATAAGACGGCATTCCGCCGGGGCGCGCTGGTACAGAATCGAGAGGATCATGGTGTTGACGCAGACCGACTTCCCCGAACCGGTGGCTCCGGCGATGAGGAGGTGGGGCATTTGGGCCAGGTCTACGGTTTGGGCCTCTCCGGTGATGTCCTTCCCCAGGACCACGGGGATTTCCAGCCCCCGGCCATCCTTCTTCCCTGCCCGTACCGCATCGTTCCTCTGTTCCCCTTCGATGATTTCCCGGAACGAAACGATATTCCGTTTTCTGTTCGGCACCTCTATCCCCACCGCGTGTTTTCCCGGAATGGGGGCCACGATGCGCACGGAAGAAGCCGCAAGACGGAGGGCTATGTTGTCCTGGAGGTTGACGATTTTGGAGAGTTTAACCCCCGGAGCCGGGAGAATCTCGAACATGGTGATTACCGGCCCCTTCCTTATGCCCGTTACTTCCGCCTGTATGCCAAATTCCTCCAGGGTTTTCTGTAAAATGTCCGCTGCGTCCCTGGTCAGCTGGTCTATGATCCAGTATTGGCCGTCCGGGTACTGATTCAAGATACCTTCTACAGGTATATGATAGGCCCTGGTCTTGGCTGTCTTGCGGACGGATGTCTGTCCGCCGGACTTGCCGGCTTTCCCCCCGGCGCTTCTTTGGGCGGGAACAGTTCCGGTATTGGCGGCGGCCACAGGGGGCGGAAGACCGGCCTTGTCTATCTTTTCGGGGCGGTCCCGGACAGGCGTTTCATCATCGCCGTCTTCTTCGTTTTCGTCAGTTTCATCCTCATCTTCAGGCTCCTCGTTTTCTTCTTCTTCGGGAAAATCAAAGCTGTTATCAAGAAGAATGTCCCCGGCTTCCTCCGGATCTCCCTCCGGAAAATCGTCGTCAATGGCCGCCGGGAAGTAGAACGTTTCTTGTGCGGTTTCTTCCGGTTTTTTTTGCCCGGCTTCCCATTCCCCGCGTCTGGCTTCTTCCAGGGCCTTGGTAGCGGCGATACGCCGGATTTCCTCCAGGGCTTTGATGGTATTTACCGGCTGACCCTTATCCGCAAGATCTTCCGCCTCCTGTCCGGGAATCAGGGAAATGTCATACCATGTTGACGGTTTTGTTACCGGCGTTGTTTGAGGCCGGGCATGGTTTTGCCTCATCGCCGGAGGGGGGGACTCGTTTTTGTCCACCCCGTCCACCTTTGATGCGGCTTCGGTGTAGACCTGTTTGGTTCTTGATTTGGGCGGCGGGAGCAGAACCGCCGCGTTGCCGGATTTACCCTTGGCGGCGGCAGCGGCCAGAGGGGATTTAGGCGTCAAGGGGAAAAGCAGAATAGCCAGAGCCCGGATGACGGCAATTTCCAGAAAAGTAAAGAGGAGGATGCAGAAAGTAAACCCGGCTTTCCCCAACAAAGCCATGAAGCGGAAGCGTTCCGCATGGCTGTTATAATCCCGGAAGATGGCAAGACCTATGGCAAGGGTAAAAAAGGGGAAGATCGCCGCACTCAGAATGAATATCCGGTCCGGACGGTATTTGGGATCCGCGAGGATGAGGGCCGCGACAAGAAGATAGGCGGGGATCATAAAGGCCAGGATTCCGTAAGCGCCGGTAAAAAAATCGCCGGGCCTTAAAAAGAAGAACGGCAGATCAAGCAGAGACGCAGTTATGGAAAATCCCAGGAAGATGCCGGCAAGGGCCAGGCCCACTGCCCCCAGGATAGAGCCAAAACGGTACTTGCGGTCCGGGCGGGTAGAGAAAGATTTTAGAAACACGGACAGAACCCCTCCAGGCTGAAAGATTATTCATCCGGACCAAATATCCGAACCAACAAGATTTTGGAACAGCCTCATTCATTTAATATATCGGCAACTATATCTTCCATCGATATATCATAATACAGATGACCGTATACCGCCGCCGCGCCGAAGACCCTCCGGCCATATTCCCGTGTTTCGGATATTTCTATGGTTTCCGGAAAGAGGTCTTCCGGAAGCAGGCTCTCCGCAGCCCGCCAGCGCCGGACCCTTCCCAGGCCGCCGTTGTAGGCCAGAATCGCGGTCATGGGGCTTTTCAGGTTGTTCATAAGATACCGCAGGTAGACGGCCCCCAGATGTATGTTGGTCTCCGGATCTTTAAGGTCTATTTTCCCGTTTTCGGCATATTGCGGTCCCCCACGGCGGCCCAGGCGGTCCGCCATGTCTAAAGCGGTGGCGGTCATGAGTTGAGTAAGTCCTGCCGCCCCGGATCGGGAATGTATTTCCGGGTCAAAGGCGCTTTCGGTACGGATAAGGGCGTAGAAAAGGGGCGCGGGAATGTCCGCTTCCTGGGCGTAGGTTTCCACCAAATCCCGGAAAGGCCGGGGAAAACTGAGTTCCAGGTCCCGCCGGGTAAGTTCGTACCCTTCCCGGTTCAGGAGGAAGGCCATAAGGCGTATGGCCTCGTTAGGGCGTTCTGCGGCGTAAAAGGCTTCAGTCAGGGTTCTGAGTTCCTCCGCCGTAAGTTCTTCCTGTAAATTTTGCAGATAGGGGGCAATATGCCTGGCCGCGCCATATTGGAAAAAGCCCAAAAGGAATTCCATTGCCTCCTGATGCGGAAATTCCGCCGTCTTTTCTCCCTTTGCGAAACCGTCACCCTGTCCATTCGGGATGACGAGGGGGGCGGCGTCCAAAAAATGACCGGCAAGAGCCCGGTAATAAAAGGACGCAGCCGGTTCTTCCCGGGCGGCCCGGAAGAAAAGGGCCGCCTGTTCTGCGAGGGAAGTTTTGCCGGGAGAATCCCCGCTGAAAAAGCCCAGGGAAACCACCCGGCCCAGGATATAGGCGTACTGGCCCCGGACCGCCCAGCCGGACCCCTTAGGAAAAAGGGAGTACACTTCAAAGAGGGCGTCCCATTGGCGGTTTGCCGTAAAGTACCTGGCCTGACGCTCAAGGATGTCCCCGAAATAGGAAGCCGAATGCCACCGGGGCATATAAGTTTTAAGCAAGGGAATGAGGGATTTAGGGTTGGCGGACTGGGTGACGTTCAGGATGTACCACATACAGGCGTCTTCCTGAATCTCGTCGGGAGCGGCGGTCAGGGCGCGGGTAAAGAGTTCCGCCGCTTCCGCATAACGCTCCGCCTGACGTTCCATACGGCCCGCGAAGTAGGGCAGGAGATACCGGGTTTCCTTTGCGGCGCCCCGCAGGGTCCCATTGGCAAGCCGCTTCTCCCATTCCTGAAACAGGGCGGACCCTTCGGTCCCGGCGGAGGCGAACTCAAAGGTCCGGCCCAGGTCGTTCAGCAGAGCCGGATACCGGAAAAAGAGGGTCTCGTCCTGTTCCAGGGTTTCCCGAAATGCGGCGAGGGCTTCGGCAAAGGACGAGTGGGATACCGCAAGACGCCCGGTCACGGCGGCGGCTTCCGCACCGGTAAAGATCCCCATATCAACTGCCGCCCAACCCCAGCGATATGCTTCGTCCGGCCCGGCAGTCAGGAAAAAGACGGCCAAATCCCGGACTGCGGCGTGTCTTTCAGTCTCGGCCTGCCCTCCGGCCCCGTCCCGCTGGGAGGCTTCCATGGGGGCGGCAAGGGGCAGCGCGGCGGTCAGGGTGAAAATTTTTTCCCAGGAAGCAAGACTTCCGGAAGATCCGTTTCCGGTCCGGGCTTTCTGAATCAGCCGCCGGGCCGCGTCTTCGTCCCCGGTTGTCAAAAGCAGGGGAATAAGCCTTTGAGCCGCCGCTTCCCGGACCAGGAAGGACGGGCTTTCCAGGGAAACCTGGTAGAGAGCTTCGGCGATCCTGGCGCTTGCCGTAGCGTTGACCGCCGCCCCATCCAGAACAGGTTCCCCATTGCCGGCGGATTCGGCCTGAAAAGCCGCCGCCCGGTCTTCCGTCAGAAGCCCCGCGTAAAAGGCCGCTCCGCTGTGGAGGGTAAGGAGTTCTCCCAGCCGGGAAGGCCGGGCGTGGAGGATAAAGTCAAGGTCTCCTTCTGAAATGAGATGGACAGCTTTGTCCGGCTTCATATCCAGAACATCCCGGGTTTGACAGGAAAGTAAGCCCGGGAGAAAAAGGAAGCAGAAGAGAAGAAGAACGGAAATAGTCTTAATTCCTGGGTGGAATTCGGATAGTTCTTCCCGAGATAATAAAATCCGGGTTTCTGATACTATTAAACCGGGCGATGCGAGGATAAAGCCAGGGGTTGCGATAGAAAGCCTCCGAAATATCCCAAAGAGTGTCCCCCCACCGTATGCGATAAGGGTGACCTTCCCGGGGAATGGTTGTAGGAACATTGTAGGAAGCAACCGGGGGATTCCGTCCGCTTCTCCGCGGAGCCGCCTTCCGGTCATTTGACACCGCAACTGCCGCCGGCGGGACGGTCGGGGCTTCTATTATGGGCGCTTTGGTCCGGGGCGGTTCAGCAGGAGGCGGCTCGGGAACGGGCACAATCGCTGGTTCCGATTTTGGAGGCTCAGGGATTGAAGGCGGCGGTTCAGAGGCCGGCTGGGTCTGAACCGGCGGCGGGGCGGTAACCGTTTCCCTGGCGCTTTGTTTGCCCTTATCCCGGAAGACGAAGAACCACAACCCAAACCCCAGAAGAATGATCAGCACTCCGATAATGATCAGAACAACCCACGGGAATTCTTTAGCGGAAGCGGCTTTTTCATAGAGTCCCTGAGGCGGCGGCTCATGGGAATCAAGTTCAAAATCAGGAAGTTCCAGTTCCCGGTTTTCCTCGTCTATGGATTTGAGGGACACGCTCAGGTGTAGGTGCTCCGCCTTGGAGGAAGGATCCATATCTGTAGCGTCTGCGGTAATTTCACCATTGGCATTGGATGCGATGATCAACTCCACCGAAGGTTCGCCTTTTGGTTTCTCCTTAATCTTTTCAACTACAATACTGCCTATGTAGAGCGCGTCGGCCATGGATCGGGTAAAACTCTTATAGAGATCGATCTGCATACTTTTTTGAGTATCATGGACCGTGGTAAGGATGAGCCGCTTTTTTACATTCGAATTTTCTTCGAGAATGGAATAGAATTCCCCATTAGCGAGTTTTATGCCAATAGTAGAAGCCATTAATCAAACTCCTTCTTCCCTATGACTGTAGACAGGGCGTAAAGGTTTGTCAATGCAAAGGCGCCCGATTATTTATAAGTATCGGCGTATAATTTCTCTTGAGGAGATACTATTTTTTCTCGATAATAGGAATATGGGTGGTATGATTCCTATTTTGGTTGTTGTTATAGTTCTTACCCTGGGGGTTATCGGGGTTATGTATATCCTGGGCCGTTCCAAAGGCGGTCCGGGGCCGTTGAAACGGAACAAAGGGACGGACGCCGTTTTAAAGGAAGCCCAGAAACGGCTGGCCCAGAATCCGAAGGATCCTCAGGGGCTTAGGGCAGCCGGGAATGTTTACTTTGAAGAACAATCCTGGGATAAGGCATATAAAACTTTTGAAGCCTTGCTTGAAACCGGCGCAAATGACAACGAAGTATATACGCGCTATGGCCTTTCCGCGGTGAAACTGGGACTTTTTGAAGAAGCCTATAAGGGCCTGGCCATGGCCAGGGCTCAGAAACAGGATAACTTTGAAGTGAATTATAACCTTGGGGTTCTGGAATTTCAGCGGAATAATTATGAAAAGGCCATACCTATACTCCAACAGGCCCGCTCTCAGGACCCCGAACACGCGCCTACCCTCCGCTATCTGGGTCATGCATTCTTCAGAATAAAAAAGTACAAGGAAGCAATGTCTTTAATCCGCAAGGCCATAGACATGGCGCCGGAAGACAAGGAGTCCCTCTACACCCTGGCGGAATGTTACCTTGAAGCCGGGCAGATCGAGCAGGCTGTGAAGATATTCAACCACCTCAGGCCGGACCCGGTAATGGGACCCGGCGCCTGTCTCATGTGTGGCACCATCAACATGGAGCGCCACCAGTACGACCAGGCTATAGAAGATTTCGAGATCGGCTTGAAGCATCAGAACATCAAACCCGACGTGGCCCTGGATCTCAAATACAAACTAGCCACAGCCTGTCTTAAACAAAACGAAATCGGCAAGGCCCTGGATTATCTTAGGGACATACAGATGACTAACGCGGCCTACAAAGATGTCTCCGCTCTTCTTGGAAGATACCAGGAACTCAACGCGAACAAAAACCTTCAGATTTTCCTGATGGCGCCTTCCTCCGATTTTGTGGCTCTGTGCAGGAAAATCGTGATGACCTATTATCCCAAGGCCAAGATTAAAATTTCCAATATATCGGTTCATAAAAATGAATGGGCGGATATTCTGGCCGAAGTCAATACCCCCAAATGGTCGGATGTGGTGATGTTCCGTTTCATCCGTACTCAAGGATCTATCGGGGAACTCATCTTCCGTGATTTTCATTCTCATTTGAAGGATGTTAAGGCCGGCAAAGGTATCTGCATTGCCGTAGGAACCTTTACGGAGGAAGCGAAGCGCTATACCGAAGCCCGTCTTATAGACCTTATCGAAAAAGATAGGCTCTCCGCCATGCTCAATACCATAGACGCCAAGGCAACCGCCCTGGCCCCTGCTGCGGCAAAAGGCCGCAAATAAAAAATATTTGAGCCTGTTCCAAAACTAATTGACTGTGCGCTAAGCGCGCACGGTTTTGGAGCAGCCTCATTTTAAAAGGAGATTTATATGCCGGAACCAGCGAAACGTGACGCCAAAGCCCCCAAATTTCTCGAACTTACCATCAAAGACAGCGACGGTAAAGTCTGGTCAACCATCTATGCCCATGGAAAGGACTTTTCCACCGGTTCGGTGGGCTATTTCGCCTCAGACAAAATCGTCAACCCGGAAAGCGCCGAACGCTACCAGTGCAGCCTGAGCTTTACGCTCATCGGGTCTAAACCGGCAAAGTAAGCTGCGGATTGGCGCCGAAAGATCAGCCGTTCATACCGATCAGCAGAGCTTCCCTGGGTTCCAGCGTGAGCTTTCCGTTGACGGCTGTTCCGGGCGGCATGAGGTTCCCCAGCCATACAATGCCGGAGGAACCCGCCCCCACAGCCTGAAAATCGACGGTCTTCGGAACATCCGCGAAATTGCCCAGGACCAGCGCCCGTTCCCGGCCATATTTGCGTTCATAAACGAAAAGCAGATCGTCGCCGGCAGGGAGGGGGTTTATTTCCCCTTCAAAAAAGAGGGCGGCGTGATCCTTGCGGAGGCGTATCATCTTTTTATAAAACGCCAGTACCGATCCGTTGTCCCATTCCTGAGTTTCTGCGTTGAGTTCCCTGTAATCGGGATGAACGGGGAGCCACGGTTTTCCGCACGTAAAGCCCGCCTCCGGCGAAGCGTCCCAAAGCATGGGAGTCCGGGCGTTGTCCCGGGAACGCCGGGCGACAATGGCAAAGGCTTTTTCTTCGGAAAATCCGCGGGCAAGGCAACGTTTGTACTGATCGATGGTGCTTACATCGTTGAATTCGTCCATGCTTTTCCAGGGATAATTCGTCATTCCCAATTCCTGCCCCTGATAGACGAAGGGAATCCCCCGGAGGAAAAAGAAGAGCGTACCCAGCAGAGTTTTGCCCTCCCTGGTCCGCGTGTGGGGTTCAAGAAACTTATCCGGACTTCTGTTTTGATCGTGATTTTCAAAGTACGGCGCGGCATATCCGGCCCTGCTGATATTTTTTTGTACTTCGTAGAGGGTATCCCGCAGTTTTGCCGGTGGCACATCTCTAAGTACATACCACGCGCCGTTTTCTATGTCGAGTTCAATGTGGGTAAAATCGAAGTAGGTTGAAAAGAACCCGTTCTTGCCAATGAAGGACTCAAGGTGATGTTCCTCAATCCCCATGGCTTCCGCCACTGTAAAGACATCCTGGCCGCAAAAAGCCTTGTCCCGCATTTCTTCCAGGAATTTTTCGATGCCGGGATACATACGGCTCCAGGGATCGAGGGACCCCAAACCGTCCGGGCCGTTGACCGGCGCGTCAGGGAACTTTTGGTTTTTCTTGATGTACACAATGGCGTCTATCCTGAAGCCGGCAACGCCCCTGTCAAGCCACCGGCGGATCATGGCGTAGAGCGCCTCCCGCATTTTTGGGTTTTCCCAGTTGAGGTCCGGCTGTTCGACAGCAAATGTGTGATAATAAAAAAAGTTGTCCTGTGCGGGCAAAGGCTCCCAGACCGGCCCGCCAAAGAGGGAACGCCAATTGTTGGGCGGCTTGCCGTTTTTCCCCTCCCGGAAAATGTAAAAGTCCCGGTACGGACTTGCGGGGTCCGAAACCGCGCTCAGAAACCAGGGATGCCTGTTAGACGTGTGGTTCAGTACCAGGTCCAGGAGTATCCTGATGCCCCGCGCCCCGGCCCCGGCAATAAGACGGTCCATGTCCTCCATGGTTCCAAAAGCCGGATAGATGGCTTCGTAATCGGACACATCGTACCCGTTATCCACCATGGGGGAGTCAAACACCGGACAGAGCCAGATCGTGTTGATCCCCAGGTCCGCAAGGTAATCCAGTTTAGAGACAATCCCCGGCAAGTCGCCCACTCCGTCCCCGTTAGAATCCTTAAAACTCCGGGGATATATTTGGTAAACGATTGCGTTGTGCCACCATATTGACATATTTTTTCCTCCTTAATACCCTAAAATACCCTAAACGGAAGTTTCCGATAAGGCCGTCCCGAACCTCATCATCCTTTCAGCCGGCGGGTCCAGACCCTGAGCTGCCAGGCGGACCAATGGGCGATGAGAAGCTGAAGGCGGTTGTGGGAGATAAGCTCATCGTCCAGCACCGCTTCCGAGAGGATCACCGCGATCAGCGTATCGGCGATTTCATCGGGGAGTTCCAGTATCCACCGGGAGAGAAGCGCGCCGTTATGATCCCTCACATAGGCGGACACTGCGGTTTGCAGGATGTCTGCCTGTTTGTCGATTTCCGCCAGAGCGCGCCTTTTCCGTCTCGTCCTCCGTCCGCCGAACGCGGAATTGTAAAATTCGACGGCGGCTTCAGCCTCGTCCAAGGCAAGGGTTACCACCAGGGATTTATCATCCAGAAAGCGGACGAGAAGCTGGTAGAACTGATTTTGCGTGTTCAGAATACTTGCCATGGACAAGACCACCTGATCCCTAAGGTAGGGTGGAGGATCCGCGCCCCGCAGTATGTCCAGAAGCGTAGAAAGGGAATTGGGGGAACGGTATATCCCAAAAGCCTCTACTCCCATAATTTTGAGCCGGGGATTATTGGTGTTTGCAATAAGCTCTTCAATACGAGGCCGGAAGGCTTCGTCTTTAAGCCGTGCCAGGGCGATCATCGCCTCGCCCGCCAGCATATAATCTTCCGAGGTGACCAGTTCCCGCAGCACAGGTATTGCCGACGTACAGCCGTGAGTCCCCAGAATACGGGCGGAATAGTATGCGGTAGTATAGGGATTGTTGATCAGATCGGCCATGAGCGCTTTCTCCGCATCCTCGTTCAAGGTTTCCAGAGCCCCCAGCGCCCGGAGCGATTCCTGGCGCACCGTCAGCCTGGGGGAACGGGCCCTGTACAGGAGCCCGCGGAGGGACAACCTGGAAGGCGTATCGTGAAGCGCTTCCAGAAGGGCCTCTTCTTCGGTAGTGTCCTGGGACTTGCTCAACTTTTCCAGCAAGGTGATGGCCTTGAGATCTCGAGGAGAAAACATCACCTCCAGGGCGCCCATGAAAGGCAGGGATCCCAGAGGCACAAGTTTCCGCTGGAGGATCAGAATGACAACCGTTATCATGGTGAGGATGCCGTAGAGTATCTTATAAGAAATGAAGTTGGAAACCCCAAAACCGGCGAACATATCCAGAAACATACCGGCCAGGAAGGAACCCGCCGCGCCGGAAACGCCGAACATAAAGAAATAGAGAATGCCCATGTCCATCATGAATTCCGCCGGAATAAGGGCAAGAAAGTAAGTCTGTGCGATCCCTTCGGCTCCCAAAAAACCAAAGTTGATGATAAAGAACATGAAGGTAAGGTAGAGGACAACAGTAACCGTATTGTCTATTGCCGAAGAGGGAAAAAAAATGACAGGAACCATCCCCGCAAGGCTGATAATCGTACAGACAATGTAAATAGGCTTGACACCAATTCTGTCCACAAGGAATTTGATGAACAGTCCTATCATCAAATTTCCCATGCCTCCGAAAACCGAATACAAGGCAACCATCCCGTCTCCCTGGTTGAACACCTCCCGAGCGTATACGGTGATAAAAGCCCTTGCAATACCGGAAACAAAAGCCAACTGTACCAGTACGATGATAAAATGCTTAATCGGAGGCCGGGAAAACGCCTCCCGAAAGATGCCGAAAAAACTCATGCTCCTGTTTCCGCCGTCCGTTTCCGGCTCGGGCAGTTTCAACACCATGACTCCGCTCGTCACTCCTCCGGCGATACCTGCGGCAATGATGACGGCGTACAGAAACAAAGGCGGGTCCCGGCCTAAAACCATTGCGATAGCAAAACTGGAGAACATGGCTACCGCGCTGTTGATGATCTGAATCTGGGTCATGTAACTGCCCCGGTCGGGCCCTGCCGCCAACTGATCCAGCACGGGGTTGTTGGCGATCATCCCGATACCGCGGCTTGCATGAAAAGTAAACACTCCCAGGATGATCAGCCCCACCCCTATATCCGGACGCCCGGCAGACACCGCCGCCGGAACCATGAGTATAGGACTCATACCCACAGCCCTGAAAATCCAGGCCGCTCCGTAGATCTTTATAATAGGAATCTTTTTGGTCAGAATCTTTCCCAAAGGCAGGAAAAAAAACGACACGTACACCATGGCGTTGATAAGGCCGATGACCGTGGAAGAAGCGTTAAGCCGCATCGCCAGAAGGATGATGATGGTCCCAACCAAAAACTGCCAGGAGAAAGAGTTAAACACGTTGAACAAATTATATATATCTCTGGCTTTTGCCAGGCGGTACGGTGAAAGCATAGCGGCCATATATTTATATATAGCTCTTTGGAGGTGAAATGACAAGATATTCCGGTTTGAAATTCGGGCGCATTTGCGGCGTAGACACCGCAAACCGGGCTATCCGCTCCTGTCCCTTGCGCGTTTCAGTCAGTTCCGGGTAAGCCGCGCCAAAAACGCCCTGGTCCTTTCCTTCCGGGGATTGTCGATCACCTCCGTAGCGGGACCTTCTTCAATAATGGCGCCGCCGTCCATGAACAGAACGCGGTCGGCTACTTCCCGGGCAAAGGGAATCTCGTGGGTTACGATGACCATGGTCATTTTTTCCGCCGCCAGATTGCGGATAACCCTGAGTATGTCCCCGGTAAGCTCCGGATCGAGGGCGCTGGTAGGTTCGTCGAAAAAGAGTATCTCCGGGTCCAGGGCAAGAGCCCGGGCGATGGAGACCCGTTGCTGCTGTCCGCCGGAAAGCTCGCAGGGGTAAGACGCCGCCTTGTCGGAAAGGCCCATCTTTTCGAGAAGCGACCTGGCCCGTTCTTCCGCTTCGGCCTTGCCCCGGCGCAGCACCCGTACCTGGGCTTCAGTGATATTCCGCGTTACTGAAAAATGGGGAAAGAGATTGAAATTCTGGAACACCAATCCTACTTTAAGGCAGATTTCGCGCAGGGCGTCCCTGTGGGCATAGATCCCATCGTGTACCATATCCCTGCCGGTAAGCGTAATGCTGCCGCCGTCAACAAGTTCGAGGTGGGTCACGCAGCGGAGCAGCGTAGACTTCCCCGATCCCGAAGGCCCGATAATGGCCACAACTTCTCCCCGGTTTACCGTAAAGGATATGCCCTTTAAAACTTCAAGAGAACCAAAAGATTTTGAAAGTTCCCGGACAGCAATCACTTCCATTTAATGTTCCGCCTTTCAGGAATAGTAGGAAAGTTTTTTTTCAATCCGGGCAAAGACCACGGTTACCACCCAATTCATGATGAGGTAAAAGAGGCCCGCCACAAAGATAGGCATGGTGGAAAATTCCCGGGCTGCGGCATTTTGGGCGGCGTGGAACAGTTCCGCTACCCCAATCACCTGGGCCAGGGCGGTATCCTTTACCAGGGTTATCACCTCGTTTCCGGAAGCGGGAAGTATGCGCTTGACTACCTGAGGAAGAATAATCCGGATAAAGGTTCCGGAACGGGTAAAGCCCAAGACTTTGGCCGCTTCGTACTGTCCTCCGGCGATGGATTCAATACCGCCCCGGTAGATCTCCGCAAAGTATGCGGCGTAGTTCAGGGAGAACGCGATAACAACAGCCGTAAACCGGTTATAGGAAAGAGCGATGCGCACGCCATTCCAGAACCCGCCGGAAACGATAAGCGCAGAAAAACTGTTGTTCAAAAAGATATAGAGGTACTTGGGGGCAAAATAGATAAAGATGAGCTGCAATATGAGCGGGGTTCCCCGCATGATGAGCAGATAAAAACTGACAACGCCGTGGATCAGCGGATTTTTCGACATCCGGCCAAAGGTAACCAGCAGCGCCAGAGGGATGGAGAAAAGCAACGTTAGAAAGAACACCTTGAGGGAAATCCAGGCCCCTTCCAGCATAAAACCGATCATTTGAAGCATTGCAATAAACCTTTAATCTGTGCGGCCCATGACCGCACATTCAAATCGGAAACAAAACCCTGTTATAACCCTAAACTATTTTCCGATAAGGGAAATGTCGGCGCCGAGCCACTGGGTAGAGATTCTGGCGACCGTGCCATCCTTTGCCATTTCCAGCAGCGTTTCCCACACTTTATTCATCAACGCTTCTTCGCCCTTCCGAAAGCCTATGCCGAATTGTTCGGCGGCCAGGGTTTCTTCCAGAATACGAAAATCTTTTCCCGAACGGTTGATGTTGTCGTTGGCTACCGCAAGATCGATGAGGATCGCGTCCGCGCCGCCCACATCCAGATCCATCAGCGCGGTAAGGTAGTCTTTGTACTCGATCACCTCTTTTACCGAAGTTTTAAGCTCCACCGCCTCGTCCAGAGCGTCCACCGAAGAAGACCCCGCCTGAAGGCCGATGATCTTTCCCTTGAGATCCGCCAGGGTTTTTACAGGCGAATTGCCTTTTACCACAATGACCTGGGCGTTTTTAAGATAAGGCGGAGAATAAGTAATCACCTGTTTCCGTTCATCGGTAATGGTAAAGCCGTTCCAGATACAGTCTATCTCTTTTGTGTTGAGTTCCTGTTCCTTCGCGTTCCAGTCAATCGGCTGTAATACCAATTCCACACCTATCCGTTTGGCGGCTTCCCTGGCCAGGTCCACATCATAGCCGACAATCTCGTTGTTTTCGTTGCGGAAACCCATAGGCGGAAACGAATCGTCCAGCCCCAGAATAAGTTTTTTCCGGTTCATGATGTAGGTGAGGGACGTATCCCCCTCTGCGGCGTCTTTTTTGCCGCCGGCAAAAAGCATACTGCCCATCACAACGGCCAAAACGGCAAGGACTGCGATTTTTTTCATGATTTACTCCTTATTAAAACAGTAGTATTGCGGTTTGTTAAACCTGTTATTTATATCATGCTTTATGAGGGGCTGTACAGGGGGCAGGTAATACACCCAGGAATTCAAAGTATCACCCATCGGGTTCATCTTCCCGGACGAAAATGATAAAGGCCGACCGGTTTTCATGGAGAAACCGACTGAAGATGTACCTCGGCGCGCTTTTGAGCTCCGAGCTTCGATTTCCTAGTTCCGAGCTAGAAGTTTCCGGCTCCGAGCTTCGATTTCCTAGCTCCGAGCTAGAAGTTTCCGGCTCCGAGCTCCGATTTCCTAGCTCCGAGCTAGAAGTTTCCGGCTCCAAGCTCCGATTTTCTAGTTCCGAGCTAGAAGTTTCTAGTTCCGAGCTCCGATTTCCTAGTTCCGAGCTTCGATTTCCTAGTTCCGAGCTTCGATTTTCTAGTTCCGAGCTAGAAGTTTCCGGCTCCGAGCTCCGATTTTCTAGTTCCGAGCTCCGATTTCCTAGTTCCGAGCTAGAAGTTTCCTAGCTCCGAGCTCCGATTTCCTAGTTCAGAACTCCGATTTCCTAGTTCCGAACTCCGATTTCCTAGTTCCGAGCTTCGATTTCCTAGTTCCGAGCTCCGATTTCCTAGTTCCGAACTCCGATTTCCTAGTTCCGAGCTCCGATTTCCTAGTTCAGAACTCCGATAATTCACCTCCGGGGGAGATTAATCCGGTTCCGGGCTGGATGTTTCCGGCTCCAGGGGGGGAGGGGGGCCATAACGCCGCCTCCCATTTTTTCTGTACGGCCCCGAGGGTTTTTTCCGGCGACTGGCCTTCTTCAAACATCAGATACAGTTCTTCTCGGAGTATGGTTTCCGGCTGTAGGCGGCGGGACCGGCCATAAAAAACGGGCTGCCCCGAACGAAACCGTTGTTTTCAGGACAGCCCTCTGTTTTTTAAAGAAACCCGCCATGAATCATGGCAGGCGCGCTTTTAA
>JAITBO010000366.1 GCA_031283505.1 Treponema sp.
CTATCATCGGAACCGGCAGCTTCCCGCAGGGTTTGCCGAACTCATCCCATATCGCACTGAGCGCTTTTACAAACCCTTCTCCGTATTTGACCGGTCTACCACCCCGCTTCCCTTCGGGGCGGGATGCCCTCCTGCTTTTTGTCCCAGGCTTTCCCGCTTCTTTTTTCCGGTCATAGGTGCCCGGCGCCGTCGCTGGATAACTCCGGTTCAACCCGGTTACCGGCAGGCGGGTCCATACCCAAGAGCCCGCCTTTCGGCGGGAGAGCTTCAGGGCGAGGTTGTTGATTAAAAACGGAGTTCGTGTTTTATCCATACGCCGATGGTATTACCGGCGCTCTATAATCAGCGCCCCTGTCTTGGAATCCTTCCGTTCTTTGTCCGGCGCGGGTATGGGCGTCTGGAGTAAGGCCCCGGAATTCAAGGCGTACACCGCCTGTTTCTCCCCGGCTACCAGCGCTGCTCCCTTTTCCGAACAGCCATAGCGTCCGTATCTGCCAGGCTTACCGCCTGCCGGCAGGGGAAACGGGTCCGACAGTACCCGTATCGCCATCTCCGTTGTACCGGTTCCGCTTTGAATAGCCGGACCGTCCGCCGCCCGTGCCCCGGCAAGGACAAAGCTCAAGGCCGCCCGTTCCTTGGGAAGGCCCGCCGCAGTAGAGAGATCTGTGAGCATCCGAGGGGCGTCCACAGTATCAAAGGCAAAGTGGCACCATTTTTGTTTTTCTCCCGTTGTCCGCCGTCCCACCGGGGCCGTCTTGCCGCCGGGGAAGGGACAGGGACCGGCGTGGGTACAGGGCGCCAGAGGCGGCAGGCCCTGTTCCAGAAGGGCTGCCCTGAGACAGGCGATAAACTCCCCGGAGCGGGGGACGCCAGGCTCCACAACCAGGATGCTGCCGTCGGGGGAAGAAAGCGCCGCAAGCCGGCGGGCCTCCTGACGGGCAGTCAGAGCCAGAGCGCGGCTGTCCGAATGGGGAATATCCCAAAAGACTTCATTGTAGACATTGACGGCGGTCACCAGGGCCGCAGGCTTCCCCTTTACCGGCGCGTTCAGAGAAGCGTGAAGGGTCCTGATCTTCCAGGGGGATTCCGGTCCGGCAAGGGCGGCAAAAAGCCGCTTTCCCGCTTTAAGGGCCGCTTCGGTCCGGTCCAGGCAGCGGAACTCCAGACCCAGGGACCGGAGGCCGGGTCGGGCTATCCACAGGGCCAGGGGCAGGGTGAGGGGACCCGATCCCAGGTCCGTAACGGCGTCTCCTTCAGCCAACGCGAGGGGCAGGACCGGAAGAAGCCGGACCAGGCGGTAGAGATTCCAGGGGAGGAAATACCTGAGGTATGCGGAAAGCAAAGCTGGCCGGCCCAGGTAGCCTTCGGGACGGTCCCCCCGGCCAGAAGTGAGAAGCCGGGAAAGTTCAGCCACATCCCGGCTCAGGCCGGCACGGAACCGTCCCGGCAGGGGAAAAACCGTATCGACAAGGCGGGGAAACCCCTCAAGGAGACGGCGGCTTTCCGGGGAAAGTTCCGCCGGAAACGCCGTAGAAGGGCCGGGTTTTACCGGAGAAACCCGGCCCGGTGAAGACAGGTCCATCTACTTCCGCTTCTGCGGCCTGGGTGAGCTGCGTATCTCTATATCCACGGGGATCAGGGAAAAACCCAGGTCCCGGCGTATGCGGTTACGGAGATAGGCAATGTAGGGTTCGATCACCGCCTGGGGCCGGGATACAAAGATAACGAATTTCACCGGATTGTCCGAGACCTGGACGGCGTATTTCACTTTGAACCGGGTCTGCGGCCCGACAGGGGGCGGGTATTCCTCAAGCCACTTCCCCAAAGCCTGATTCAGCTTACCCGTATCTATATGGAGGATAAGCTGGGAATAAACCCGCAGGGCAAGCTTCAAAAGTTCCTCCACTCCGCTTCCATCCAGGGCGCTTACCGGGACTATGGGGGCAAATTCCATCTGCCCGAAGAAGAAGCGGATACGATCTTGAACTGCCTGGAAGGTATTCTTCACCTGGGGCATGGCGTCCCATTTGTTGAGCGCCAGAATGATCCCCCGGCCCTTGTCGTGAGCCAGGGCGGCGATCTTCTTGTCCTGATCCGTAAGACCCTCCTGAGCGTCAATCAGGAGGAACACGACATCCGCTTCATCAATGGCTTTGATGGCCCGGTTTACGGAATAGTATTCGATGTTTTCGGTCACCTTGGACTTCCGTCTGATCCCGGCGGTATCAAGGATATGGAATTGCCGGTTCCGGTAAGTGAAAGCCCCTTCCACCACATCCCTGGTGGTCCCCGGCGCCGGACTGACGATAGACCCCTCGGAAGCGGTGAGCCGGTTTGACAGGGTGGACTTCCCGGTGTTGGGTTTTCCCAGGAGGGCGATACGGATTGGCCGGGTCCCGCTGTCGTCGATTTCGACCCCGGAGAAATCGAGACGCTTCGCAATCGCCGCCTCCAGATCGCCTATGTTGTCCCCATGTTCGGCGGAGATCATATATACTTCGTCAAAACCGTAAGAAAGAACATTCCAGGACTCGTTTTCCCGGCGGCCTCCTTCGGTCTTGTTCACCGCCACAATCAGGCGGTTTTGGAAAGGCCGTAAAAAATCAATAAAAGCTTCGTCCTCCCCGGTAAGCTCCCCAGCTTCAAGGATAAGGACGATGAGGTCCGCTTGTTTGAGGGTCTCTACGGTCCGGCCAACCACCAAGTCGTCCAGGGTGTCTCCCGATGTATCGCCGTCATAAGACGGAGGGTCATCCCGGTCCAACTTAAAACCGCCCGTATCTATGAGCCGCACGGGATTCCCGGCAATGAAAGCATCGGCGCTCACCGGGTCCCGGGTTACGCCGGGAGTGTGGTCGGTGATGGCTTTCTTCCGGCGGAGAAGCCGGTTAAACAGGGTGGACTTGCCCACATTGGGACGCCCCACCAGGACCACCACCGGGAGGTTCCGGTATTTCAGCGCGGGATTGAAGGACGGCGCGGGTTGATCAGCTTGCGAAATCATAGCGAAGGATAGCCTGAAAGCGCCCGGACTGTCAAAGGATACGCCGTAATTACACAGGACCGGCGCGTCTAAACAACCGCCGCCTAAAAGCATACGGATTTTTCCTTCTTTATCCGCCTTATCCGCCTTGCTCCGTCATCCGGGAGTTCAGCAGAGCCGTTACATCCTTATAGGAAGCGCAGTCCAGGGCTTGTTTTACCAACTCCCGGCAGCCCTCCAGGGTCCCTCCCCGGATGATACGCTTAACCTGGGGAATAGACGACGCGGTCATGCTGAATTCGTCCAGGCCGAGGCCGATAAGCAGCGCGGCGGCTTCGGGAACTCCGGCGAGTTCCCCGCACATAGCCGCCTTGATCTTCGCGCTGTGGGCGGCGTCGATGATCCTCTTGAGGAACCGGAGCAGAGCCGGATGGGACCACTGGGCCAGGTAGTTGACTTTCTCGTTCCCTCGATCCACCGCCAGGGAATACTGAATAAGATCGTTGGTCCCAATGGAAAAGAAGGCGGACCGGCGGGCCAGGATGTCGGCGGTCATGGCTGCGGAGGGGATCTCTATCATGGTTCCCGTTTCTATGGTATCCGCGTAGGGTTGCTTGCGGCGGCGGCATTCGGCTTTGGCTTCCTCCAGGAGGGTCAGGGCCTGTTCCAGTTCTTCAAGTCCGGAAATCATGGGGAACATGATCCGCACGTTGCCGTTTACGCTGGCACGCAGGATAGCCCTAAGCTGAGTTTTGAAAAGTTCCGGCATGGCCAGGCAGAACCGTATGGCCCGCCACCCCAGAAGGGGATTCTTTTCATCTTCATCCTGAAATTCCGGAAGTATCTTATCGCCCCCTACATCTAGGGTCCTGATGGTGACCGGCCTTTTCCCCATGGCTTTAAGGACCTGGCTATAAGCCTGGTATTGATGCTCCTCGTCCGCCGTCTGGCCGGGGGTCAGAAAGAAAAATTCCGAGCGGTAAAGGCCTATGCCTTCGGCGCCGTACCGGAGCGCCTGTTCCGCCTCTTCGGGTATTTCGATGTTCGCCTTGAGGCATACCCGGTAACCGTCCCTGGTCTCTGCGGGAAGCTCCCCTATGCTCAGACTCTCTTCTACCATGCGCCGGTATTGTCCGACAGCCTTTCTGTATCTGGCAATATCTTTGGCCGGAGGGTTGACAATGACATGGCCGGAAGCGCCGTCTATCACCAAGGTATCCCCGCTGTTGATCTCTCTGATGGCCGTGGAAAGTCCCAGTACCGCAGGAATATTGAAGGCCTGGGCCAGGATCGCCGTATGGGATGTCCGGCTTCCCGCATCCATGACGATGCCTTTTACACGCTCCCGGTTCATGGTGAGTACGTCCGAAGGACGCAGATCGTGGGCCACAAGGATAATGTCTTCCTCCAGGGAAGCCAGGGGAAACCGCTTGATTGAAAGGAGGGCGTTGATGATACGGTTGGATACATCGGAAATATCAACGGCCCGTTCCCTCAAGTAAGCGTCCGGCAGGGCCGCGAGTTTTTGAGTCATTTCATGGGAAATTTCCCAGACCACCCACTCAATATTTTCAAGCCCCGATTCCAGCCGTTTTTTAATCTGATCCTGAAAATCCGGGTCTTCCAACATCAAAAGGTGGGCTGCAAAGATGTCCGCCTGTTCTCTGGTCATTTCCCGTTTTGCCCGGTCATGCAGGGCCTGAACTTCTTTAACGGCGTCCTGTAGGGCTTTCAGAAACCGTTTCCATTCTGATTCAATCTGATTTTTTTTTATAGCATACCGGGGAATATCGGGAAGATCTCCTTCTAAATACAGAAAAGCCTTTCCGATTACAACCCCGGCGGATACTGCGATACCAGTAAGTTTCGTCATTATTTTATAGAATAACTCAAAAAAATATTGTTCGCAAGATTCCGCATTGCCTCATTGAAAAAGTAACCCAAATCAAGGCAGACTATCCGGAGCTAATAGTTCCCGGAGGTCAAAATGGGGTTATCCATGAGCGCACGATGTCGCTTCAGGCTGGATTTGCCTGTATTCCCTCCTCAACAAGGCTCACCTCCGGACCTTTGACTCCCTCAAGGACATCCACGCTTCCCTTCCCCCTGCGAGAGTTCCATCGGAAACAAAGTTTCCGCGCGATAACGGCTCAGAATTTATCAACCAGGTCATCACCGACTGGCACCGCAACCCGCTCTGCCCCATCCCCTTCACCCGTTCATGGGACCTTAAAAAAAATGACAATTGTTTCGTCGAACAATGAACCTCCCCGCCGCAGAGCGGCGGGGTATCGAAGATTTCTCCGTGAAATCTTTGTGTATGCGGGGGAACACATCCCCCGCACCCCCAGTAGGAAGCGCCCCAAGGGGCGGGG
>JAITBO010000390.1 GCA_031283505.1 Treponema sp.
GCCTTGGTTTCTTTGGCCGCGGCTTCCCATCCTTCCGGCAACAGGGCCAGGAGGTTCTCAAATAGTTTGGTTTCCTCTCCCATACCTCAAGGATAGCATCGTTCCCTCTTTAAGTAAATGCATATGGGAAAGTCTCCCCCACACCCCCAGTTTTCCGCAGCAAGCTGCGGGGTATTAAACCAAAAGAAATTTAATAAACTAGAATGTAGGAGGGTATTCTGGGAAAAAACTTGTTTTGAAACAGTTAGAAAATCTTTGGGGTCATATATGCTCCGCTGATGAATTCCATATCTTCCACCCCTTCAATGGCTTATTGTACCTCTTAACGAGGGGTTTTCCAGTCTCCTTCGTAACGCCCCTGCCGAAAAGCGGTGTTTTTCAATCTGTCGAATTCACATTATAGAAAAACCCGATAAGATACTTCCTCCGGTATTGATTCAGGTCTACAAGTTCACGTTAAAAAGCTATTTATCCTGTAATTATCTGGTATGGCGATTGACAATTCCTTTTATTTAGTATAAAGATATAAATACTATGTATCTAGTAAATATAATTAAGGAGTGATTATTGTGAACAAATTAAAGAAATTTTTGCCATTACTTGGCGGCATTTTATTGATTTTTACGGTAGTTTTGTTTTCGGGCTGCGGAAAACCAAGTACCCAGGCGTCCGGGGGCGAGGCCGGGAATAAATATGACAGTATCCTCCGGACCACCCAGGACTGGCCGACCTATACGGACCCCGCAGTGGGAAACGATCAATCTGATGCCATCACCATGGTCAATCTCTATGATCCTTTCCTCTATCCGGACCTGAAGGGGGAACCTGCTCCCCATATCGCCACGGAATGGGCTGTGTCGGACGACGGCCTTGAGTATACTTTTAGCCTGCGGGGGGACATCAAATTCCACAGCGGGAATCTCCTTACCGCAGATGATGTGGCGTACAGCATGAAACGTATGCTCACCATTGGGGAGGGCTTTACCTACCTCTATAAAGGGGTAGTGAGCGATGTGCAGGCGTTGAACCCCACCACGGTGAAATTTGTCCTGGATCATCCTTTCGGGCCCTTTCTGGGCTCCCTTATCCGCTTTATGATTGTGGATTCCAGGCTTTTGTCCGAACATTACGACAAGAGCAGCTCCTCTTACGGGGAATTTGGGGACTACGGCAAGACATGGCTTTTGACTCATGACGCGGGTTCCGGTCCTTACAGGGCCATTGACATCAAGCTTGAAGAATACGTGCTGGGGGAAAAATTCGACGATTACTTTAAAGGCTGGGATCCTGCGGCACCCCGGTACTTCCAGATTTCAGGCGCGGTGGAGCCGGTTTCGGTTAAGACCGCCATGGCCAACAGGGAACTGGAAATCACCGATCAGATTCAGCCTATGGAAAATTTTATCGCTATGGACGCCGTAGAGGGGATCGATGTGGTGGCCTACGATTCGGCGCAAACCTTCGGCGCGTCCATGAACACGAAGAAGGCCCCCACCGACGATGTTCACTTCCGCAGGGCCCTGGCCTACGCCTTTGACTACGAGACGGTAATGAACGACATTTACCCCGGGGCGGTCCCCGTAAAAGGGCCGGTGCCGTCCAATGTTCCGGGCAACAACCCGGATATTCGCCCCTATACCTACGACCTGGAAAAGGCGAAGGCGGAGCTGGCCCTTTCTAAATACGCGGGGAATCCGGCGGCCCAGCGGATCGAACTGGTCTGGTGCGCCGAAGTGCCGGAGGAGGAGAAGATCGCCCTCCTCATCAACGCCAACCTTACCCAACTGGGCATCCCGGTGGATATTGTAAAACAGCCTTTCGGCTCCATGATCGAATCGGCCCAGAGTATTGAGTCAACGCCGAACCTTTCCATTGTTCTTACCGCGCCCAGTTACTTTGAGGCCGGGGCGGTACTGAAAAGCCGTTACCATTCCTCTTCCTCCGGCACCTGGGAGCAGATGGAGTGGATTCTGGACCCCGCCCTGGACACGGCCATAGACGACGCGTTGGCCACGCCGGACCGGGACGAGCGTTTCGTGAAGTACCGGAAGATCCAGGAAGAAATAAATGCTCTCTGCCCCACCATCTGGATGTTCAGCCTGGCGGAACGGCGGGCCTACCAATCGGGCTATGTGGAATGGCCGGTCGCGGAGCTGATCAAGGCGGGCGCTTCCTTTGTGTTCCCCATGGGATACAATGTGGTCGCGCACGACACCAAGGTTTACCCGGATCGACGGAAATAGCCGGAATCCTTCGCAGGGGCGGCGATATATGCGCATCATTAGAAAACTGCTGACCTATGCGCTGGTCCTGGTGGGGCTTTCCATCCTTGTGTTCTTTATCGCCCGGGTTATTCCCGGGGACCCTGCCCGGCAGGCCCTGGGGCCGCGGGTACCGGAAGAGACCGTCCAAGCCCTGCGTGTGGAGATGAGCCTGGACAAGCCCTACCCTGTCCAGTACCTGCTCTGGCTCAAGGGCGCGGTCAGGCTGGACCTGGGAAAGTCCCTGCTTACCCGGCGTCCGGTAATCGACGACATTCGGGATCACCTGCCCGCGACCCTGGAGATCGTCATCATTTCTGCGGTGTTTATGGTGTTCGGGGGGATACTCCTGGGGATTCTGGCGACAAAATTCGCCAATACCTGGCTGGATGGCCTTATCCGCATCTTTTCTTACCTGGGGATTGTTTCCCCGGCCTTTGTGTGGGCTATCATCTTTATCCTTGTCTTCGGTTACGCCTTTCCCATATTTCCCACTACCGGCAGAGTTGCGCTGGCTATTCCGGCGCCGGTCCATATTACCGGAATGTACACCCTGGACTACCTCCT
>JAITBO010000028.1 GCA_031283505.1 Treponema sp.
GGGTTGAATTGACTCTCGCTAAGGCAGACAATTCTACTTTTAGGTATGAGTATACAAAAAATCCTCAGGCGTCAGAAGATAAGCTGGATGAACTTCTGCGCAAGTACATGAGTCCAGATCCGCAAACTTGGGGTGATGATGAGCACCCGGAGGACGTGGATGTTTACTTTTTGGATCATAGTCGTTTTGACGCTTTTAAAGCTGAACTGGATGCAGGAGGTAAATATATTGAATATGAGGACAATGAGTACACGCGAGACTGGGAAACGGAAAAGGCCTTTGCAAGGTTGGGTGTAAGACTTGATGGTAAAAAACTCGAATTGGGTCGCTGTAATGCAAACAATTCTACTTTTGAGTATAGATATATAAAAATTCCGTAACTATTCAGCCGCCCGCGGGGGAAAGCGTCGGCAACTTCGTTGCCGCAATCGGCGGAATGAAGGGGCTTTTAAGCTTCGAAATGAGCCGATTGGGAGCGAAAGGGGGCGGTAGCCCCCTTTGTTAAAGCAATTAGAGAGCAAGAAAAGCTCTGAAATTACGCTGTGACTGAATAGTTACAAAATTCCTTAATGAAGATGCCCGCCGCGCCGTCCTTGGCGCGGCGCTTCGTGGCGGATTTTACGGTACATAACAGGACTGTTTACGCTTCGCCGCCTACGGCGGCTTGGGCTACGAAAAACCGCGGTCGGGCTACGCCCTTTGTGCGGTTTTTCTCCGCTACATTTTGCCCGCGATGGGGTGTTGGGCAAAAGATACAGGGAACCTCTAAAGCCCCCGGCCTCCACCGGCACGTTACGCGGAACGCGTTTCCGGCACGGATAAGCGGGTGATCGAAAGCGCCCTGCCGCTGTCTTTGTCTATCTCAACCAGGACGCCTTTTATCAGAGAGGGCCGGGAAGGGGAGGCTTTGGCCACTTCCATCCGGTAAAGTATCTGGGTTTTTGCCCGGTCAAGGCAGATCTTCGTATCCATCCCGATGATGCTGTCCGGAACTCCGGTCATGCCCAAATCGGTGATGTACGCGGTGCCCCGGGGAAGTATTCTCTCGTCCGCGGTTTGGACATGGGTGTGGGTTCCCGCAACCAGGCCGGCCCGCCCGTCAAGGTAATAGGCAAGGGCTTCTTTTTCGCGGCTTGTTTCCGCGTGAAAATCCACCAAAATAACGGGGGGAGCCGGGGAAACGGGGTTCTCCAGGCTGCTCAAAATAGCGTCGAAAGACCGAAAGGGGCAGTCAATCGAGGGCATAAGTTCCCGGCCCTGAAGGTTGATCACCACCCAGGATACGCCATCCCTGTTTTCCTGGTACCAGCCGCGGCCCGGAGTTCCGGCAGGATAATTCGCCGGGCGGAGCATACGGCGTTCCGTTTCCAGGGCCGGCCAAAAATCCCGCTTTTCCCAGACATGATTCCCGGAAGTAACTACATCTGCCCCGGCATTGAGGATACGCCCAAGCGATTCGCCTGTCATCCCGAAACCGTCGGCTGCATTTTCACCGTTTACCACTACGAAATCGGCATTCGTATCGCGTCTCAGGGCGGGGAGACGGGATTCCAGGACAGCCAGCCCCGGTTCGCCCACAATGTCGCCGATCATGATCAGTTTAAGAACAGCCATACCTAATAAGTTCCTTCCCGGGTTTCTCCGGTAATGCTGGGAATCTCAATCACTGTGCCGGGAGTAAGCAGGTGGGGGTTATCAGGGTCCTCCAGCTTATCACGGTTTGCCTGATAGATGGCAAACCACTCGTTACGGTTGTTGTAAATCTGCGGATCCGCCGCGATGCTGTTAAAGGTATCTCCGGGCCGTACAACATAATACCGGGGCTTGATGTCCGTGCCGGTCTGACCCCCGGAAAACCGCCGGCTTTCGTTTTCCTGCCGGGCCGCTTCCTTTGCCTCCGCCTGTCTGTGAGTCGTTTCCAAATTTTCCAATAGTTGTCTGACCTCTTCCTGCCTGCGGGCGTTCTCCCGCGCCTCGGCTTCCCTTCTGTCCGCTTCTTCCCTTTGAAGGCGGGCCTCCTCCTGCCTGCGTATGTTCTCCCGCGCCCCGGCTTCTCTCCTGTCCGCCTCTTCCCTTTGAAGGCGGGCCTCCTCCTGCCTGCGGGCGTTTTCCCGCGCTTCGGCTTCCCTTCTGTCCGCCTCTTCCCTTCGCGGGCGGGCTTCCTCCTGCCCGCGTGCGTTTTCCCGCGCCTCGGTTTCCCTCCTGTCCGCCTCTTCCCTTTGCGGGCGGGCTTCTTCCTGCCCGCGGGCGTTCTCCCGGGCAAAATCCTGGTCAACGGGTCCGGAAGACGGAGTTTCTTCCGCGGGAATTCCGGCAACCGGCGGCTGGTCATCGGGAATAGTCCAATATTCCTGAATGCTGATACAACCCGGCATAAAGAGTATCAGCACTGCGAGCGGTAAAACCAGTGTTCCGGCAATACCTGTCTTCATTTTGAACCCTCCATACATTCTCCCGCTGGCGGCTAGTTGGTTTTCAAAACGATCTGTCCATAATGTGTCTCCATTATGAACAGAGTCTATTTATTAAAGGTCAGAAGTATGGTCAGCTTGGTTGCGTCAATATCCAGACCGGAAGTAATTGCCAGCAAATCCAGGGCCATACCGGTGGTAAGATTCAGTGTCAGCCCTGCGGTAATTTTGGTTGCGGGAAGATCGAGGATCTTCAGCGTATCCGTAGTTTCGGTATCAACCCCGTCTTTTGTTCTGGTACGAGCCGATGCGGTTTCGTTGTATGAAAATAAATTTATCCCAAATCCGGCCTGCATGGAAAAATGATCCGGCCACAGCGTAAACATGGTTCCGATACCCAATTCGGGAGTAATGGACAGACGCGAATCGCTGATTTTAACAACCGAAACAGGGATGCTGATTTTTGCGCCGGTTGCAGTATCAATGGCAAAACTGTTCAACGACTGGGAGATGGTAAAAACATCGTATCCAATAGCCAAATTGATTCTGGCTCCAATGGTAAGCCTGTCCGAAATATTACTTGTAAGGGCAAAAACAGGATTCCCCGAAATTCGGAGATCGAAAATTTCCGGCGCCGCGACATCCATATTTTCCAAAACCGGCGGCGTAACGACAGTATTCGTGACTTTCCAGGTAGTCATGATCCCGTCCTGTTCATTGCTCCGGTAAATCCGGTAAGCCACATCCCCGATAAGATCAAATTCCGCGCGGACATTCTTTCCCTGACCGAATTCAAAACCCAGCGTTAATCCCCCGGAAGGTTCGGTAAAGTCCTGATACACTTCTTTTCTGACAAAACTGGATTCGATGGCGGCGGCGGGCATGTAGTAAAAAGTTTCTCCGGTTACAGAGATGTACTGATGCATATCATAGGCGCCGCGAAGCGCGATTTTGGTCTGCACCGAGCCTACCGGAAAGTTCCACCCCAATTCCAGTGAGGGCTTTAAACTGCTTTCAAAGGCATGTTCATAATTTTGATCTTCTGACCCTATTTCCCTGCCCTGCAGGTGTGCGGCAAATCCAAGTTTTAACCCGAAAATTCCGGCGCCAAAAACAAGGCCCACCGTGTTTTCGCTTGTAGTGATTCCTTCGATCCTTTTGCCTTCAGCGTCAACCAGTCCCGGCGTTGTCGATATCCCGCTTGAATCCTTTCTTATCTCGTCCCTTTTTTGAAGGGTGAGTATATCCTGATTGGTAATACGCCGAAGGAGTTCGTCAATTAAACTTCCGCCGTAGGAAATACCAAGGTAGGTTGGGCCTAACTTTGCGGCATATCCCAGGTTAACGCCGTCTTCATCAATCCCCGCATAGGAAAACCACTTTTGCATTTTCACGGCGTTGAAATCAAGCACCGACATGAACACGTCCACATCGGAACTAATCGTCCCCACAGTCGCTTTGTAAATGCCTGAGTGGGGAGTATACCCGGCTGTTTTTTCGGGTATATCCGTAAACTCAGTCTCTACCGGTTCGGGGCCGGCTGTCGGAAGGCTTGCCTGGGCATATACTCCCGTAACCGTAAATACGGTCATTGCCAGACAGATAAGTACAAAAAATACCCCGCTGTTTGTGTTGTTATTCATATACTTCTACTTCTCCTTGCAAGTAACAATGAACTACCCCGCCCTTCAGGGCGGTATCAGATTTTTCTTTGAAAAATCTGTCGCTGGACAGGAAATTGCGGATCTTTGGTCCGCGGACCTTTGGTCCGACAATACTGCGCGGTTTCATACCCCGCAGAGCTCCATGTACATCTTTAAGCCGTGGCGTGAGGAATTAAAGCCGCGTCTTCAAAAATGAAAGCCCCGGCCTAAAGAAAAAAGGCCGTGGCTTATAAAATGAAAGCCGCGGCCCGAGACGAAAGAAACCCCGGCCTAAAGAATTAAAGCCGCGGCCTTGAAAAAAAAGGCCATAGCCTGTAAGATAGAAGCCGTGTCCTGTAAAATAAAGGCCGCAGCCTAAAAAAAGGAGTATGTATGAGTAATGATTTCATTCCCGCTTCCGAAGCGGAATTCCTGACCTTTGCGACCGCCTTCAACGCCGGGGTGACCACCCACGGAACCCCGCTGGGCATCCCCGCCGCGCTCGCAAACGCCAACACCGCCAAACTGACCGCCTACACCGCCGCCTGCCATACCGCCGAGGCCCCCAACGCGGGCAAACTCGACCGTGAAGACCGTAAGGAGAAGCGCGAAGACCTTACGAAAAACATCCGCAAGATAAAGAACGCCTACATCGACGGAGACCCGCTGGACGCGGTAACGCCGGAAATCCTGCTGGACTTCGGCCTCCACACCAAAGATCCCAACCGTACCGATGT
>JAITBO010000033.1 GCA_031283505.1 Treponema sp.
ACCCTCAATCGGCTTGAAATCTGATCCGGGGAAAGGTCTTGTTTGAACAATGCCGTAATTTCCCTCATGAGCGCGTGGTCGTCCATTCTGGGGCTTGGCTTGTTATCCAACCGCCTCTGTTCACTTGACGGCTGAGCCTCGTTGCCGGTATATACTCCGCCTAACCCGTTGCGATTCAGTTCCCTGTATATGCTGCTCAGGTGTTTACCCAGTATCACCGACATATAGCATTTAGGCAGGTGCATACCCGCCATCGCCTGTAGCACGTTTCTTTCGTCCGTGTTATAGTGTGTATACGGCATCGTTAACCTCCGATAGTTTGGTTTGTAGCTTTATTCTACCGTGTTTACGATGCCGTTTCTATCCCCTGCTATTTTCGCACTTCAAAAAAAATTCGAACATTATAGAAATACTAGGAAAAAAATGTCAAGAACCCCTTGTTAGTTTTTTAATTTTTTGATAAAATCACTCGGAATAATAAGAAATCAACGTTGGTGAGGCGTATATGACAGAGGTTAATTTGAAGGCAGCCCAGGTTCCGGTGCGGGAGCAGCGGCTCGGGTCAATCACTGGTTATGCGGGAACGGCATCGGATCTGGTGTACCAGGCGCGATCCGGCTGTTTACGGGAAAAAAGCCGGAGTTTCAGCCAATGCCTGGGCTGTTCTACCGCCCAGGCCGCCTGTACGGTGGTGCTGATCCAGGACGGGGCGGTGATAAGCCACGGGCCGGTAGGCTGCGCATCCTGCCTCCACGAGTATGCCTTTACCTACCGGGTGAACGGGATCCACCGGAATCAGGGCCGGCCCGTTACCGAGGGTACGCTCCTGGCCGCTGAACGGCGGATCTTCAGCACGAACATCCAGGAGAAGGACACGATCTACGGCGCGGGAGAGAAGCTCGCCGCCGCAATACGGGAGGTTCACCGCCGGGTGAAACCAAAGGCGATCTTTATCATCACGACCTGCGCGTCGGGGATCATCGGCGACGATGTCCAGGGTATCGCCGACGAGGCCGAAGCGGAGATTGGTATCCCGGTGGCGGCGGTGTTCTGCGAGGGATTCCGCTCGAAGATCTGGACCAGCGGCTTTGACTCCGGTTACCACGGTATCGCCCGGAAACTCATCAAGAAGAGCGAAAAAAAACAGGAAGACCTGGTCAATATCATCAACTTCTGGGGAACCGACATCTTTGCGGACTGGTTTGAGCGCCTGGGACTCCGGGCGCAGTACCTCACCCCCTTCTCCACGGTGGCGCAGATCGCCTCCTCTTCGGAGGCCCGCCTCACCGTGCAGGTCTGCGCCACCCTGGGGTCCTACCTCGGCGCCGCCCTGGAACAGAACTTCGGCGTACCGGAACTGAAGGTCTCCCCGCCTTACGGCATCGCCCAGACCGATCGATGGTTCCGCGCCCTTGGCGAAGCCACAGGCCGCGAGGCGGCGGTGGAACGTTTTCTCTCCGAGGAACATGAGCGCTGGATGCCGGAGATTACGGCCCTGCGCGAAGCCCTCCACGGCAAGACCGCCTATGTTACCGCCGGGGCATCCCACGGGCATTCCCTGCTGGGACTGCTCTATGAACTGGGGCTGAAACCCCAGGGAGCGGCGATCTTCCACCACGACCCCCTCTATGATTCAGGGGATGTAAACGCCGATACCCTCCAGCATATAGTCGAGGACTACGGCGACGTGCCGCGCTACAGCGTCTGCAACAAGCAGGAGTTCGAGCTTGCCAATATCCTTAAGCGCCTGAGGCCGGACATTCTTCTTGCCCGGCACGGCGGCATGACCCTCTGGGGCGCGAAATTCGGTATTCCGTCGCTCCTCATCGGGGACGAGCATTTCGGCATGGGCTACGAGGGGATCGTGAAGTACGGCCGGCGTATTCTGGAAACCATGGAGAACGATGAGTTTGTGAAAAACCTGGAAAAACACGCCGTTAACCCCTATACGGATTGGTGGCTGGCCCAGGAGCCTTACGCTTTTTTGGAAAAAGGGGTCTGTCATGCGGAGCTGCGTTGAACAGCAGCGCTATACCTGCGCCATGGGGGCAATTCAGAGCGTGGTGGCGATCAAACGGGCGGTCCCGATCTTACATTCCGGGCCCGGCTGCGGAAACATGGTCTCGGGGTTCTTCGAGCGGTCCCGGGGCTACTCCGGCGGCAGCACCGCCCCCTGCACCAACGCGTCCGAGACCGAGGTGGTCTTCGGCGGGGAGAAAAAACTTGGGGACCTCATCGGCAATACCTTTAGGATCCTCAAGGGCGATCTCTTTGTGGTGTTCCCCGGCTGTACGGCGGCCATTGTGGGAGATGACATCGGCCAGGTAATCCGCCCTTTTGTTGAAGAGGGGCGGCCCCTGGTCTTTGCCGACGCGCCGGGCTTCAAGTACAGTAACTACGAAGCCCACAGCGTGGCGGTGAACGCGATCATCGACCAGTATGTTGACCGGCACGCCCGGAAAGACGCCGCCAAAGACAAGGGTTTAGTCAATGTCTTTGCCTCGGTGCCCTATCAGGACCCCTTCTGGAAGGGAAACCTCTCGGAACTCAAGCGGCTCATAGAGGGGATCGGGCTCAAGGCGAACATCCTCTTCGGGCCGGAGTCCGGCGGCGTGGAGGAATGGAAAACCATACCCAACGCCGCCTTCAACGTCCTCGTCTCCGCCTGGGCGGGAAGCCCC
>JAITBO010000159.1 GCA_031283505.1 Treponema sp.
GGCGGTAAAGCCGAAGTGTATGTGGCGGATAACGGAGACCCTGTCAAGGTTCCTTCCGGGGCAAGGGCTGGGACGGGACCGGCTGCCTCACCGGCACGGTGAACAGCAACATCACCCTGGTGATTGAGTACATAACGCCGTAACAAAGGAGGTACCGCGTACTATGATGAGGAACCGCCGCCGGGAAGAACCGGGCGGCGGGCCGCTACGGACGGCGGGCAGCCCAACATGGATTGCCGGCAGTCCACCACAGACTGCCGGCAGTCCAACACGGATTGCCAGCAGTCTGACACGGATTGCCAGCAGCCCAACACGGATTGCCAGCAGCCCAACACGGATTGCCGGCAGTCTGACACGGATTGCCAGCAGTCCAACACGGATTGCCAGCAGTCCACCGCGGCCATAGGGACGGCGTGCGATACGGTTCCCCCACGGGGGAAATATACAAAATCTATAGAAGCCGTTCCAAAACCGGAAGTTTTGGCACAGCCCCATATACAAACCGCCGCCGGAAAAAAGGCGGCAAGGAGCCTATTATGTCACAAGATTGGCTGCCAGCTTCCCGAGCGGGACAGTTGGCTATGGCCAGAAACTGGATTTCTATTATCAATGCGCCGGTAGATCCCCCCGACTGGGGTATACCTGCGGCTAAAATTACGGAACTTATCACCCTTTTCGACGCCGCCGAGGCGATGTTCCTCAGGGTGCAAAGCGACATCGAGCGTACCAAGGTGGTTACCGCCCAGTGCAACGAGGCGTTCGACGCCCTGACGGACAGTATGAGGTCAATGAAGAACCATTACTTCTTGGTACCGCCCCTTTCCGAATCAGATCTTATCTCCCTGGGCCTCAAGCCCCGTGATCCGCCCAGTCCCATCGAGACCCCCGAGGCCCAGCCCGAGGCGGATCTGACCTTTCCCGGCATCCACCTGGTGGAACTGCGGAACATCCGCCCCGTGGCGGGCGGCACCGCCCCGGACCTCCGGAGCGACTACGGGGTACGGATCCACTACGGCCTGACCGGGGAGCCCACCGAGGCCTACCGGTTCCGGGTAACGGGGACGCCGAAAACGGGCAAGGACCTGCCGAAATCCCTGTTTACCCGGCGGAAGCGGGAACGGTTCGACTTCGACGGGGAAAGCGGGCAGCGGGTGTACTTCTGCCTGCAGTACGAAAACCCCACGGGGGGTGAGAAGGGCAAAGGCCCCTTCGGGCCCATGCTCTCGGCAATCATACCCTAAAGCACGGCAGGGAAAGAATCCTGGGCCTTCGGGGGTGCCCCCAGGGTTTTTCTTTCCCTCAAAGCCGCTTGCGCGGCATAGGAAAGACCCCGCGCTGAACGGTTTGTGGGTGCGCTACCGTGCAAAGGGGTCCATAGGGGGAAGAAGAGAAACCTCTATGGGCGGATATTTAAGAGGAGTATCGTGAAGTTTGTGATGACCCAATCGGTGTGTTCTGAAGCGCTGGAAATGCTTGGCGGGAAGGCCGAAGTGTATGTGGCGGATAACGGAGACCCTGTCAATTACCCGGACGAAATGAAGGATACGGATGCGTTTGTTTTACGCTTGGGAAAAATTGATAGAACTATTATTGAAAATTCACCTAAGCTCAAGGTAATCGGCAAGGTCGGAGTAGGCTATGAGACGGTGGACGTTGCCGCCGCAACTGAAGCCGGCATACCGGTAGTGATTACTCCCGGAGCAAACAACCGTTCCGTAGCGGAACATACTCTCGCTATGATGATGGCTATTTCCAAGGATCTGGTGAACACCTATAACGAGACCAGAAGAGGGAACTTTAAAGAAGCGCGATCAAGCGGCAGGCTTTTCGAGGTATTCGGAAAAACGGTTGGACTTGTCGGTCTTGGCTCAATTGGCGCTGAGGTGGCACGGCTTTGTCGTGCTATCGATATGGTCGTTTTGGGATTTGATCCTTTCTTGACCAAGGACAAAATTGAGGCTTTGGGCTGTATTTTCTATGCGGATTATGAAGATATGATTAAGGAATGTGACTTTGTTTCAATCCATGTGCCTCTCACAGAAAACACAAGGGATATAATTGGAAAAAAACAGCTTTCCGTGATGAAGAAGACCGCGGTATTGATTAACTGTTCCCGCGGCGGGATTGTGAATGAGAAAGATCTGACGGAAGCCCTTGAATCAGGTATAATTGCCGCCGCCGGGATAGATGTATTTGAGACAGAACCCCCTGATCCAAATGACCCGCTGCTTGCAGCCCGGAATCTGCTCTATAGTCCCCATAGCGCCGCCCAGACCAAGGAAGCGATCATCAGGATGCATACTATGTGTATAGAAGGCTGTTTGGAAGTCATCGCAGGCAGAAAGTATCCGCATACGGTGAACAAGGCAGTTTACGAACACCCCAGATGGAATGGCCGTTGTTAAAGCCGTCCATAATTTTTTTCCGCTGCATGCGGGAGTGATACCGGTACGTTACAAAAACAGGAGATTTTTATGAGTAAATACATTATGAAGGACGATGCTATTAATTTTTTATCGGAAGTTATGGCCGGCGCCGGTTTGCCTTCGGAGGATGCAAAGCATTGGGCTGAACTGTTAACTGAAACTTCACTCTTAGGATTTGATACTCACGGCATAAGAATGGCCGAGCGTTATATAGACCTTTTTTGTCAAGGCGGAGCAAAGGCTGCAGCGCCGGAATTAGTAGCTGATAAAGGCGCCACAGCGCTTTTCGACGGGCATGACGCTTTAGGTCATCTTGCGGCACGGGTTGCGGTGGATAAGGCTGTTGAAAATGCTAAAAAATACGGTATCTCATTCACGGCGGTGAAAAATGCCGGGCATATCGGAGCTTGTTCTGTCTACACAAAGGCCATCGCCCAGAGGGGCTGTATCGGAATTGTCTGTGTCGCAAGCAGGCCGGGAATCGC
>JAITBO010000167.1 GCA_031283505.1 Treponema sp.
GGTTGGCCGCGTTCAGGAGCGAACGCTCCTCTATCCACCCCGAAAACACATCCGTCCCGGTCAGTGTTTTGCAAAACTGCCCGCGTGCCGAAGCGCCGCAGTGCGCTACCGTGTCAAACGCGAAGAAACCGGGGGTAAGCGTATCCCGGTCAACGTGGGTTTGTACCGGAATCCGGCTTCTCAGGGGGGGTTGGACAGACCGTGTCGTGCTTACCCCCCTGATTGCAAACGCCTTCCTCGCCGGCTTCAACAGCAGGTCCGCCTCGGACGCACTCACTTCCAGGAGCAGGCCCCTGATTTCCTCCGTTATCCCGTAATTCGGTTCTTCCGATTCCGCCAGAAAATCTATCATCCCCGCTATCATCGGAACCAGCAGCTTCCCGCTGGGTTTGCCGAACTCCTCCCATATCGCACTGAGCACTTTTACAAACCCTTCTCCGTATTTGACCGGTCGGCCCCCCCGCTTCCCCTCGGGGCGGGATGCCCTCCTGTTTTTTGTCCCTGGCTTTCCCGCTCCTTTTTTCCGGTCATAGCTGCCCAGCGTCGTCGCAAGATAACTCCGGTTTAGTCCGGTTACCGGCACGAGCCTATCCGGCAATTCCTTGCGCCCTTTTTTCGACGCCCGTTGATACTCCTCAAAATTGGCTTTGATTTAGTTATTAGGCATCCGCTTTTTCGACTAGGTTTTATTTTTAGGCATCACGCCACATCAGCTTTTTGAACGGCATTTTGCGTTTCCGGCTGAAATCCTGTTTTCTTTTTTTCGAAGGTTTTTCATATTCGGCTGTTTCCAAGAGGCGGCGGGCTAACTCAAGACAATTTTTTTCCCATGATACCCTCCCAACTCCTGTTTACCACAGATTTGAGAGGGTGTCTTTCCCTTAACTTGTTGACAGTGGGAGGCTTTCCCACTAAACAAAATCCCTGAATTACAGGATGAAGAGGAGTTCCTCGTAACCCGGGAAGGGCCAGGCTTCCTTGGCAGTCAGTTTCTCCAGGGCGTCCACCCGGGCGCGGATGCCGTCCATGACGGGGCGTACCTTTTCAAAGTAGGATTTGGCCTGGGCAAAGGCATCTTCTATTCCCTGGGATTCGGCCAGGACGGTTTCCAGCTTAACGGTCTCGTCGTAGAGTTCCGCAGAGAGTTCGGCGATCTTCTTGGCCCGTTTCGCCTGGGGCACATTGGTCGCGCCTATGGCCGCCAGAGCCGCCGCGTCGCTTGCCAGGGAACCGGCGAAGGAGGTGACCGCCGGGAAGATGTAGCGCCGGGCAAGGTCGATGATGACCCCCGCTTCAATGTTTATCTGTTTGGAGTATTTTTCGAGGTAAATGTGATAGCGGCTTTCCGATTCTTCCTTTGTAAAGACTTTGTGGGTTTCAAAGAGGGAGATGGTTTCGCTCCTGATCAGCACGGAAAGGGCGTCAACGGCGTTCCGTATATTGGGGAGGCCCCGGCGTTCCGCTTCCCTGACCCATTCGCCGGAATAGCCGTTACCGTTGAACACCACTCTCCGGTGTTTGGCGTAGGATTCCCTGATGATGGCCTGGATGACTTCGTTTTTGTCGGAGGCTTTTTCCAGTTTGTCGGCGAATTCCGAGAGTACCTGGGCCACCGCTACGTTGAGGTAGGTATTGGGGGTGGCGATAGACTGGGAGGAACCTACCATGCGGAATTCGAATTTGTTCCCTGTAAAGGCGAAGGGGCTGGTCCGGTTCCGGTCGGACACGTCCTTGGGGAGGGCCGGAAGGCTGGTGACCCCGATTTTGATGCTGGCGCCGGCTTCGCTCTTACCGCCGCTCTTGCCTTCGGCAATGTTGTCGAGGATCTCCGTCAGGGGGCCGCCGAAAAAGATGGAGACTATGGCCGGAGGGGCTTCGTTGGCGCCCAGGCGGTGGTCGTTGCCGGAGGTCGCCACGGAGGACCGGAGCAGCAGGGCGTAACGGTCCACCGCTTCCACCACGGCGGTGGCAAAGAGGAGGAACCGGGCGTTGGACTCGGGGTTTTCGCCAGGTTCAAAGAGGTTGATCCCGTCGTCGGTGGCCATGGACCAGTTGTTGTGCTTGCCGGAGCCGTTGACCCCTGCGAAAGGTTTTTCATGGAGCAGGGCTTCCATGCCGTGCCTGCGGGCCACGCTCCTGATGGTCTCCATCACAAGCTGGTTGGCGTCCACTGCGGCGCTGCTGTTGGAGTATACCGGAGCAATCTCGAACTGATTGGGGGCCACCTCGTTGTGCTGGGTCTTGGCAGGAATCCCCACTTTCCATAGTTCAGTGTTGAGTTCCCGCATGAAGATGGCCACCCGCTCCTTGATGGCGCCGAAGTAGTGGTCCTCCATCTCCTGGCCTTTGGCCGGCAGGGCGCCGAAAACCGTCCGGCCCGTAAGAATAAGGTCCGGCCTCTGATCGTAGAAATCCTTGTCAACCAGAAAGTATTCCTGCTCGGGGCCAATGGTGGTGAACACCCGTTTGGAGGTCTCGTTCCCCAGGGCGCGGAGTACCCGAACGGCCTGCCTGCCCAGGACATCTATGGATTTAAGGAGGGGCACTTTCTTGTCCAGGGCCTGGCCATAATAGCTGATAAAGGCCGTAGGTATGCAGAGGGTGGTGCCCGTCAAGTCCTGTTTGAGGAAGGCGGGGCTGGTCACATCCCATGCGGTATAACCCCGGGCTTCAAAAGTTGCCCTAAGGCCGCCTGAGGGGAAGCTCGACGCATCGGGCTCGCCCTTGATAAGTTCCTTCCCCGAAAATTCCATAAGCACCCTGCCGTCCCCGGTGGGGGCGATAAAGGAATCGTGCTTTTCCGCAGTGAGCCCCGTCAGGGGATGAAACCAGTGGGTATAGTGGCTGGCGCCTTTTTCTATGGCCCAGTCCCGCATGGCGGCGGCGACGACTTCCGCCACCTCCAGGGTCAGTTCTTTTTCGCTGTTCTGAACCGCCAAAATCTCTTTGTAAATGTTCTTGGGCAGCCGCTCCTTCATGACGGCGTTGGAAAAGCAGTTGGAACCGTACACTTCGGCTACCGGCGTTTTGGTGAAATCCACAATATTGTCCATATTTCCTCCATAAGATTCTATTTTTTAATAACAAGCAAATTCCGTGCCAAATGATGTTGATTTTGAAAAAATGGAGAATATTCCGCCCGGTTTTTTTAAGAACGCCCTTTTTCGTTATAATATAAGGAATTAGAATAAGGAATTAGAAATACCGGACCGGTCGTTTTTCCGGGAGAACAGCCGGATTCGATCAAATACGCCGAATTTTGAAGATACCAAAATGTAGTTTTATCCCGAATTCTTACGGAAATGTAGGTTTAAATTGAAACAATACTCTATAACCTAAGCCTGTTCCAAAACTAATTGACTGTACGCTAAACGCGCACGGTTTTGGGACAGGCTTACCTATGTAAAAAACCCGCCAGTCAATCCGGTTTAACGGAAGGTTCCTCTTTCAGGGTATGCAAAACAGTCAGGGTATTGGTGTTGATCACGTTTTCAAGAGCCCTCATTTTTTTGAGAATTTCTTCCATACATTTTGAGGATTTGGTAATTATTTTCAACAAATATTCATATTGTCCGGCTATACGATGGCATTCAAGAATATCCTGGTTTTCCATGATAAATTTCTCAAAAATTTCATCGTGGAATATGGTATGCCCGTTCAACTGTATCAGGCAATAGCAGATAAAGCCCTTGCCGAATTTTTCGGGATCAAGAATCGCGGAAAAAGAGGTGAAATACCCCTGATCTTGCAACTTCAAAAGCCGGGTACGGACTGCCGGAAGGGAAAGATGCACTATCCCGCTGAGTTCGGTCAGAGATATACGGGCGTTTTTTTGCAAGGCCGTTACTATTTTTCGATCGAAATCATCCAACAAGATTGTATAATAATACAAAACAGCGCCGGTTTTATCAATACTTCGAATTGCCTGAGCCTGCCCCAAAACTAATTGACTGTGCGCTAACACGTACGGTTTTGGGAAAGCCTCGCCTGATAATTTTTCCAGCCAAAATCAGGCTGCCGGGACCCGGCCTTCTCCCTGACGCTAAACTTGATCCACAATTCAGGTATCATTACCTGTTTTAAGAAATTTAACCACGGAGTAACACTGTCAATAACGAGCCAATACCCCCCCCCTGTCTAAGCAACAACCATACCAGGTTCTTTTCCATCCGCAAAATAATATTTCTGAAGTGAGCCGTAGTCTCTTGGAAAACCCGGTCAAATCGGACTAAAGATATTATGATTTAAATTATCGGAAAGAGGTGGAACTCTGGGCCGACGAGACCAGAGAGCCGGTGGAAGGTTGTATCGGACAGAGAGGAATTGTCATGCCAAAAGCGGGCAGGAACTGGACTTTACCCCGTTGGGTAGACACTGTTAAGCGACTTGCCCACAGTTAAACACATCAGGGGCAACATAGTCAAGTACCGAATGCATACGAATCCGGTTATAATACGCCTCAACAT
>JAITBO010000220.1 GCA_031283505.1 Treponema sp.
CGGCAATTCATCCCATCTTAGCCTCAGCGCTTTCTTCTGGATAATTGGTACATTATCCAAGCTGAAAGCTGACCGCCTAAAGACGGTGGTTTTAAACCTGGCACATGGAAAATAAAAATGCAGAGCGTTTTATTTTATAGTTTCCAATACAGAATTGAGGCGTTTTGCTACGGCGATGACGCCTCTTTTTGCATGATTTTTGAGACTGTGTCAAATTACAATCCTACAGGCCTGAAAACCTGAGTAACCGTCTGCTCATCTTCAAAAAGGTATCTGATATAAAGACGATCATCCAGGGATAATCTCTCCCAAAGTCCTTCCTGCTGTACTTCAATGATCATACTGATTAACGTCTCCGCATTGGGGGGGTCCCTAACCTGGGCAAAGACATAGGTCCCGGCAGGTAACTCCAGCAGCTCCGGCGCTTTGGCATCCCGGTCTCCCGTCACGGACAACGCCGCAGACCCGGCTTCCACAAGGCGGCCCGGAAAGGCTATCCGGTCCGGCTCTATGCGGCGGCTTTGGGAAGGGTCAAGGGCCATGCGGAACAAAACATCTCCCCGGACCGTCCCGCAGACCGGGAACCGCAGCGAACCATCCTTCCCGTAAATAAGAGGCGAAGCCAGGATCAGCTTTTTTACCGAAAATCCATCCATATTTTTGAATTATACCAAATTTTTTTCAAAAAATCGAAGTGCCGTGCGTAAACGATCCATAAGGTATACGGAGGTTACTATGAAAAACAGTTTATGGTTTTTGTTTTGGGTTATTGCCCTGCCGGCGCTCATCAACTCCGCCTGCTCCTGCTCGACCGAATCGGCCCTACAGCAGATTCTAAGCATCAACGCGGAACCGCCGGTCTTTATCGGTTGTAAAGCGATTTCCGCCCGGGAGATCGCCTTTCAGTTTTCCCTGCCCGTGAGGGTATCGGCCCTGGTCTTTGATCCTCCTCTGGAGATCGCCGAGATTAGAGACGGAGACACCGTTACGGTTACCCTGCAAGATCCGCCGCCCGGAGGAGAACGGATCATGGCGGATATTCTGGTTGAAGATCAGGATGGAAATACCTTGAACGCTCTGGTCCCCTTCAGAACCCGGAACGAAGATTTCCCTTTGTTTGTTATCACCGAAGTCCGTACCGAATACTCCAAACCCAAAGTGGAATTCGTGGAACTCAGGATGCTGACTGCCGGAAACCTGGGGGCTTTGCGTATGTTCATCGCCGGAAACGGCCTTGATACGCCCTTTTTCGAGTTCCCCCCGGCTGCCGTAAGCACCGGTGAATACGTAGTGGTACACCTGCGGACCCTGGACTCCGCCCTGGTCAGCGAAACCGGCGGCGATCTGGCGGCCATCCCTTATACCAAGGACAACGAAGCCCAACCGGACGCCAGGGACTTTTGGATACCCGAGTCCAAAAAGCACCTCTCCAAAAAAGCTGGGGCCGTTTTTTTTACCGATCAGGATGACCGGATCATCGACGCCCTTATCTTCTGCGAGTCCGTCGCTGGCCCTGAGTGGCAGGATGAAAAAATGGCCCAGGCTGCGGAACTCCTGGGAAAAGCCGGCGCCTGGACTGCGGCGGAGGGCAGCGTCCCCGGTCCCGTCGATGCCGTACCGAGCAAGGGAACGACCGCCACCCGTTCCATCTGCCGTGACGAGACCGCCGCCGACAGGGACAATGCCGCAGATTGGTATGTCACAGCCACAAGCGGCGCTACCCCCGGAAAGCCAAACAACACCAAACGATATGTACCTGCGGAATGAGCACCTGATGTTACCGGCTCAAGGACGACCGCTGTATCCCCTCTGGATTTTCTTGTCCGGCAGATATTTCAATCTGACAAAAAATCCCCGCCGTAAAAATAGAGACCCTCTTGGATTGATTCGCAGGTGGGTCCATACCCAGGAACCCGCTTGCGCAGGGGAGCTTCAGGGCGCGGTTGTTGATTACACTAAACTGCGTGATATGAGCAATTACAAAAAAAAATTTAACCACGGAGTTTCACGGAGAAAAGAAAAAACTGAGATTTGTAACCAAAAACCCCGTGTTCCTCTGTGGTTAAAATTTCTATGCGTTTATCCTACCCCGAACGGCAACTTTCCGCCGGATAATCTCACATTCCCAATAGAATGTAGTTACTTTCTGAATAACCGCCAGGACCCGCGCAACACGGTATTAAGCCCCTTCAATCAAACCGCTGAACAGGGCCGCTATCTGGGCCTTGGGGACGGCGCCAACCTGCTGACGAACCACTTGGCCGTCCTTATAGACTACCAGGGTAGGGATGGAAACAACATTGTGGCGGCCCGCCAAATCGTTTTCTTCGTCAACATTGACCTTGCATATCTTGACCCGCCCTGCGTACTCTTCAGCAATCTGGTCCAATAATGGGCCGATCATTCTACAGGGCTGACACCATTCCGCCCAAAAATCAACCAGGACCGGGATCGTTGACTTTAAAACTTCATCCTCAAAATTTGTCGTATTTACCGTTAAACCGGAACTCATAACTCCCTCCGCAACTTATTTTCATTAGAAGTTCTTTCAAAACTTGAAGTTTTGAAAGAACAATCTTAAACATACCGGACTTAGTCCGAAGCCAGTTCAAAACTAATCGGGTTTTGAAACCAGTTCATTATATAAATATACACCGGATTACCTGCATAGGCTATACAGGGCAGCAGGGCAACGTCATTTAAAAATCCGTGCTATAGTGGGACTTGCCTTTGGAGGGGTAAGCAAGTGGAGATCACGGAAGAAGACATAGCATGGATGAAGGAATGCCTCAGCGGGATAAAGGACGAACGGCGGCAAAGCGGACATTTTCTGCACAAACTGATAGATGTGCTGGTAATCGGGCTTACGACCATCATTGCCGGATGGGATGAGTTCACCGTGATGGAGGATTTCGGGA
>JAITBO010000224.1 GCA_031283505.1 Treponema sp.
TCGGCAATTCATCCCATCTTAGCCTCAGCGCTTTCTTCTGGATAATTGGTACATTATCCAAGCTGAAAGCTGACCGCCTAAAGACGGTGGTTTTAAACCTGGCACATGGAAAATAAAAAAACCAAAAGATTTGTAAAAAAAAAGTTAAAAACGGTTAAAAACGGGGCCTGGCACCGTTTTGTTGGTTTGTGGTTTTTTCTTAATCTTCCGCGCAAGGGATAGAAGGGGCGCAAAGCGGCCCCCGCAACCCCGCGCAAGCGGGGTGAGGAGGCCGGAGCGGAGCCCCGGATAGCCCGGTCCAGCCACAGGCTGGATGCGCCCAAATTCTTCAAGTTCGATAGCAATGCGCCTCTAAATGTAAAATTGCCGGTTTATTTATGCGGGGCAGTAGCTTAAAGTTGATTTTATAGGTTATACTGTAAATAATGAATGAGACAGTCAGCGATAATCAGCCGGTATTTTGCGTCGAACAAAAGATAGTATACCCTAGTCAGGGCGTAGGAATTATTCGGGCTATCGAAGAAAAAGAATTCAAAAATAAAAAAGTTTTGTACTATGTGATTTACCTTGAAGTTTCCGATATGACCATCATGGTTCCTGTTGAAAAAGCGGAAGAACTGGGTATCCGGGCTATTGTTCCCCAGGAAGAAGCCGAAAGAGCCCTGAATCTGATCAGCGAAGATTACGATCCTATCCCTTCGGACTGGAAGCTCCGGTATCAGATGAATTTGGATCTGTTGAAGAAAGGCAGTATCACGGATATCGCCGCTATCGTGCGGTCCCTCTATCACCGAAGCAAGGTCAAAGAGTTGCCTATCCTGGAACGGAAACTTTACGACAGCGCCCTGAAACTTTTGGAGGATGAAATTGCTTTTTCCCTTCAGAAAACCAAAGAAGAGGTGGAATCCATGATCTTTGCCCACCTCGAAGCTTAGTAAAATCAAGGCTTTCCTGTGGAAAGCTCCCCTGCCCCCCCGTTTGTCGCCGCGATCATCACCGCTGCCGGTTCTTCCCGCCGCATGGGAGGGCTTAAAAAGGAATACCGCCCGCTAGTCCCGCAGCAATTCGGTCCCGGCGGCGAACCTCTTACGGTCCTGGGCGCCGCAGTCCTGGCCTTTGCCGTTTCCCCGCGTATCAGGGTCATTGTCATCACCGTTCCCGAAGCTCCCTCCTCCGGTGAGGAAGCGGCCCGCGCTTGTCTGCCTGCCTGCCTCCGGGCAGGACGATCCCCGTCCGCGTATCCACCGGTCCGCTTTGTAAGCGGAGGTCCCACGCGCCGCGCATCTGTCCACAAGGCCCTCGCTTTTCTTGCCTCCTGGAATCCGGACTATGCGCTTATCCACGATGGGGCCCGGCCCTGGGTGGACAGCGGCCTTATCGAGGGGACCATAGACGCCGTTATACGGTATCAGGCGGTAATTCCTCTGCTCCCCGTCACCGAGACCCCAAAAGAACTGGATGACGCGGGTTTTATCACACGTCACCTTATCCGTTCCCGGGTGGGGACGGCCCAGACCCCCCAGGCATTTGCCTGTCCCGCCATACTCCGGGCCCATGAACAGGCCGCCCTCCGGGAAGAACGGGATGGCCGGGACTACACGGACGATGCCGAAGTTTGGGGCGAATTCCAGGGGCCGGTGGCGGTCATCCCCGGCTCCCCGGCTAACCGGAAGATCACTTTTCCGGAGGACCTTGCCCCATGATCCGTACCGGCCTGGGCTGGGACCTCCATCGCTTGGTAAGGGGCCGCCGCTTTCTCCTGGGGGGTGTTGAAATCCCCTCAGACCGGGGCGAAGCAGGCCACTCTGACGGCGATGTTCTGTCCCACGCGGTCACCGATGCCCTTCTGGGGGCCGCCGCCCTGGGTGACATCGGGGAATTCTTCCCGCCGTCAGATTCTGCCTGGAAAGACGCCTGTTCCCTGGATTTACTCCGCTCCGCCTACGGAAAGGTCCTTACGGCGGGCTGGCGTCTGATCAATCTGGATTGCGTGGTTGTCTGCGAAAGGCCCCGCATCCTCCCCTTCCGGGAAACCATCCGGGTGTCCCTGGCCGGCGTACTGGGGGTGGACGCCGGAGCCGTCTTCGTCAAGGGAAAGACCGGTGAGGGTCTGGGGCCGGTTGGTGAGGGCCTGGCTGTGGAAGCCCTGGTTACTGTCCTCCTGGAGCGGCAGGAGGAATCGCCCGGCAACGCTACAATTCCCTATCCGGGGCGTGCACATGAGGGCTAAACAAAGAAAAACAGAAGTTCCTCCCTGGGACGCGGTATTCTCCTCCCTGGAAGCCTGGTATGCCCGGCAGGAAGGCGGAGAGGTCCCAGATCCCGTCCCTGCGGACGAGGCCGCCGCCGATCCTTCGGTAACCGCCATAGCCGGATTATACCGCCGGGACCCCTGGGCGGTGCTGGTGTCCACTGTTTTAAGCCTCCGTACCAAGGACGAAGTGACCCTGGCCGCCTCAAAGCGGCTCCTGGAAAAAGCGCCCACCCCGGCGGCGCTGCTTTCCCTAGGCGAGGAGGAGACCGCCCGGCTGTCTTATCCGGCGGGGTTTTACCGGACCAAGGCGGCCAGCCTCACGAAAATCGCCCACATCCTCCTGGAACGGAACGGCGGCCAGGTTCCTGCGGATATGGATGCCCTGCTGTCCCTGCCGGGGGTAGGACGGAAGACCGCCAACCTGGTTCTTACCGAGGCGTTCGACATAGACGCCATCTGCGTGGACATCCACGTTCACCGTATCTCCAACCGCATGGGCTGGTTCGGCCCGGAAGGGACCACTGTTCCGGACAAAACTGAAGAGGCCCTGCGGGCCATTCTCCCCCGAAAATATTGGAAACGCATCAATGCCCTTCTGGTCCGTTACGGGCAGTTGATATGCCGGCCCGTCAGTCCGTACTGTTCCCGGTGCGTCATCAGCGGCTGGTGTTTAAAATATGGGGTAGGCAAGATGCGGTAAGAGGGGCCGTGGCTTCTATAAGAATGGCGTTTTTTGTTTATATATATGCCGATTTTTTTGAAGTGCAAAAAATAGTAGGACATAGAAACCGCATCGTAAACACGGTAGAGTAAACAACCACCGCCTAAAGGCGGTGGGTTTTTTAGCGGCTGAAAGCCGCATTGAGGCTAAAGAGTCTGTAAATTATTTTGTGTAAGCGGAAAATCATAAGGGAACCCTGTCTTCCCCGTAAATAACAGCAAATTGATTGAGGGCAACATCCCAATCCCCTATCGGCATTGTCCATTTTCCGGATATGTTTTTCAAGCCCACGGTTATCGCCTTCCGGTCTTTGTTGGGGAACACCGCGGCGATGGCGTCGGGAAACCCGGTCAAGCCGTCAACGGCGGCAAGGAGGATGTCCGCCCCCCTCCGGTTCTTCAGTCCGTTCATAATCCCCATCCAGAACGCAAACCAAAGGTTCGATACCCCTTCGTTTTGCTCTACCCAGAGCCAGCTCTTTTTGACCGTCTAACCGTATGGCAAACGCCACATAAACGGATTTCTTGACAACTGTGGCCCCCTCCCTGATATTCACCCGCAGAGCGTCAAGGAACAACACCGGATACAACGGCTCAAGCGGACGGCTCCTCCTTTCGGCGGCAACACGGTTGCCGATACCTGTTCTTTTACTTCGT
>JAITBO010000235.1 GCA_031283505.1 Treponema sp.
GTCCATGTGCGTTTACTTAGAGGTCTGACCCCCATCGGAGACCTATGAAGACAGACCCTTTTGTGAGGTCGGGTCTCTTTGTAGGGACAGACCTCTGCGGGGTCAGACCTCTCTGGGAACAGGTCTCCCCTTTTAAATAAACGCACATGGACTAACGGTCTGCGAAAACATCCTGAACCGTGAGTTTCAGGCGGGCGGGGAGAAATGAGTGTCGTCGTACCAACGGTACGCTATTACCTATCTGTGTACCCTGGGAGGCTGGGTATATTTGACGGTGGTAGTAGACCTTTATGACCGGAAAGTCATTGGCTGGGCCTTCAGCGGGGACATGGAGACCGTCCATACGACCATTCCCGCCTTGGAGGTGGCGTTTGCTAACCGGAAGGCCAGGGAGGGCCTGATATTCCATTCCGACCGGGGGTACAGTATTGTGTGAAAGCTTTCGGGAAACTCTAGGGGAACGGTGTCTGTCGGCTCGCCGGAGCATGAGCCGTAAGGGGAATTGTTGGGACAACGCCTGCGCCGAATCGTTATTCAACACCCTGAAGAGGGAACTGAAAACTGTGGACGGCAAAGATGCTACGGGGGAGGTAAAACAATCGGTGTTCATGTATGTTGAGGCGTATTATAACCGGATTCGTATACATTCGACGCTTGACTATGTGGCCCCTACTGTATGTAACTGTAGGCAAGTCACTTAACAGCGTCTACCAACCGGGGTAAAGTCCAGCGACCATGCTGACCGCAACAAGCGACACTCCGTTGAGCAGATAAAACAAACAGAGCGTCAATAAATCGGCGGGCGTTTTGATTTCACGCGCACGCCGTATAATCCCCAGTTCGATACATTTCCGCTCGTAATCCTTTCCGGGCAGCGGCAGTAACTGGGCTATGGACGGCATAATACAAACCTCCGGTGTTTTTTACAGTATACCGTTAAACCGGCGGTTTGCCAAATCTAAGTTAGTGCATATGGGACGATCCCCCGCAGAAGGGGCAACGGAAGCCTGGGGCTTGTAAAGCAAACCGCCTGCCTGGAGCACGGGGCCGGACTTGCTTTGCAAGTCCGCGACTTCCCTCGCTTTTTGCTGGCGGCGGTTAATTTACTGCTCCGCCTCCTGTGTTTCTTTTCCCCGGACCACTTCAATGGAGACGGAGACGGAATCGTCATCCCCCATTCTCAGGGCTATCGCCGCCACCTGGGACAAATCGATGATCCGGTTCCCGGCGGCGGCGATACGACCAGTGATGGTGATGGTGATATGCCGGTCATTTTGCAAGTTTGTGACCAGCACCTTCGTTCCCAGGGGAAGGGTCGCATGGGCGCCGACCAGTTCGTTGGATCGCATAGTACGGGTAGCGGACCCTCGTTGGCGGAAGGTCCGCGTATAATTCTGGTCATTGTTCTGGGCATAGATCCCGGCAAGAGGCAAAATCAAAAGAAATATACCAATAATCAGAAACCCGTACTTACGATTCATACCGTACCTTCCCTGTCCTAATGTATAAAGAACCGCAGAATAAATACAACCGACAGTATCCAGGTCGCCACAGGAACATATTTGGCTTTACCTGTCAGGGTCTTGATCAGCACAAACGAGAGGACCCCGTAAACAATACCTTCCGCAATACTGGTAAAAGGCATGATGATGATGGTAAGGAAAGCCGGGATAGCCTCCGTGGGATAGGTAAACTCAATTTCCGTCACCTTCCACATCAGCAGGAAGCCTACCAGAACCAGAGCCGGCGCGAGAGCCGAACTGGGGATTATTGCAAACAAGGGACCCAGGAACAAGGCAACCAAAAAGAGCAACCCTGTAATCAATGCGGTCAAACCGGTCCGTCCGCCTACGCCTCTTCCCCTGTCGGTGCCGCGGCCGGTTCCGGAACCCGCCACACTTTCCACACGCACCGATACCGGAGCGGTTCCCAGCAGGGCCGCCGCAATGGAACCGATGGCCGCCGCCAGGAAAACCGGCAAAGTCTTGGGGACATCCCCCACTTCTTCCTTCCCCTCGTTCACCTTAATCGACTTATCTTTGATTATCCCCACCTGGGCCGTTATACCCAGGAAAGATCCCAGAGTTTCAAAGACATCAATGAACAGGAAGGTAAATACCACAATAAGGAATTCCCGGGAGAATGAAAACACCGGGGCGACAAATACCGGCGCGGCGGGGATGCTGACTGGAACAAAAGTCCCCGGCAGACCGAATCCCCCAAAGGGTATGCGCACGATAGTGGTTATCACAATACCCAAAAGGATAGCTCCGGGCACGTGCTTGGAGTACAGCGCAATGGTAATCAGGAGCCCTATGATGGTGACCAGGGCGTCAGGAGAGGTGATCGACCCCAACTGACTGAACGAGTCGTCCCACATGATGACACCGGAACTCACCAGTCCTTTCATGGCTATCTGCAACCCTATACCTACGGTTACCGCTTTCTTCAGGTTCAGGGGGATGGCGTCCACGATAACCTTCCGTATAACCGGCAGGGACAGGACGACAAAGAGTATCCCCTGTATGAGCATCGCGCCCAATACCTCTCCCCAGGACAATTTGAATCCAACGACCCCCAATACCACATCGGCAAAGAGGGCGCTTAAACCCAGATTGGGGCCCAACGCCACCGGCAGGTTTGAACCGAATGCCATGATCAGCGTCGCTATAGCCGCCGCCAGCACGGTCGCCGTATACACCGATGCCATGGGAGGTCCGCCGGGGACTCCTCCCAGCAGGCCCGGAACAACCGCCAGAATGTAGGCCATGGTGAGGAATGTGGTGATACCCGCCACAAATTCCCGCCCAATAGTGGTCTCATTCTCTTTTAAGCGAAAAAATTTTTCCATAATATCACTTTCTCCTTCTTTCCTGAATTTCGGGACCTTCCAAACCTTTGGCCCCTATATCTTCGAATTCTTCATCCGAACCAGCGCCTCAACCGCCGACTTCGTCTTCCGGCATGGTTCGAATGACCGTATTATCCAAAAAGTTCCCTTGGCCGCCATACCTTCAGCCTTAGGCCCTCTCCGGACAATCTGTTCTATAACTCCAAAAACGTTCCTGTCAGTATGGTACCCATAAGAAGGCCGGATAAGCGCCAACCACATCCGGAGATTTATATGGGCCGCCGGACCCCGCTGACAAAAACTTTGACTATAAGCATCTCTGGTAAAACCGCTTTGCCATTAAAATCCTTCCAAAATAAACACATTTACGGATAATCTCATCAAACTACCCCATTTTTGAATATATTATTGAGCCTATTCCAAAACTAATTAGAGTCTGTCCACAAAGTCGGTTACTTTGCGGACAGACCTTGCATTTTCTCGCCTAAAAGCTGCGAAAATGCGGGTTTCAAGGTGATCTGTCTATAATGTGTCTACATTATAGACAGACTCTAATTAACTGTGCGCTAAACGCACACGGTTTTGGAACAGCTTCTATTGATAATACTATATTTTTCATTTAAAAACAACAAGCCGCGTTGCCTCATTGAAAAAGTAACCCAAAAGAACCCTTGCCTCATTTTGAAAATGTTACCAAAATCAAAGCAGACCATCCGGAGCTAATAGTTCCCGGAGGTCAAAATGGGGGTATCCATGAGCGCAAAGCGAAACGTCATCGCCGGATACCGTTCCCGCTATCGGAATGCGGGCCGGAAAGAAATGGCGCCATTCTAAACGAAATACAATT